>NZ_JAVRCP020000090.1:0-580 GCF_034530675.2 Nostoc sp. DedVER02 | reverse complement strand
TCAGCCCCGATGGGCAAAGGCTGGCTTCTGCAAGTGCTGACAACACTATCAAACTCTGGGATGTCGCCACAGGCAAACCTGTACAAACACTGACTGGGCATAGTGGTTGGGTTTATAGCGTGGTGTTCAGCCCCGATGGGCAAAGGCTGGCTTCTGCCAGTACTGACAATACCATCAAACTCTGGGATGTCGCCACAGGCAAAGTTGTACAAACTCTGACTGGACATAGCAATTGGGTTAATAGCGTGGTGTTCAGCCCCGATGGGCAAAAACTGGCTTCTGCAAGTGCTGACAACACCATCAAACTCTGGGATGTCGCTACAGGAAAAGTTGTGCAAACCCTGACTGGGCATAGTGGTTGGGTTTATAGTGTGGTGTTTAGCCCCGATGGGCAAAGGCTGGCTTCTGCAAGTGCTGACAATACCATCAAACTCTGGGATGTCGCCACTGGCAAAGCTGTGCAAACCCTGACTGGGCATAGCAGTAAAGTCTATAGCGTAGTATTCAGCCCCGATGGGCAAAGGCTGGCTTCTGCAAGTGCTGACAACACTATCAAACTCTGGGATGTCGCCACAGGCAA
>NZ_JAVRCP020000089.1:0-596 GCF_034530675.2 Nostoc sp. DedVER02 | reverse complement strand
GTGAATCGATGAATAAAGAACAAATATCACAAATTTGAAACATAAATATAAGTCAATTAAATAGGATAGGCATAGATGAAATAGGCTTGGTTAAAGGTCAAGGTAATTATTTAGCAGTGTTAGTAGATTTGGATACTCATAAACCCATTGAAATAGTGAAGTCCAGAAGAATGGAAGAAATCCGCGAAGACCTTGTGAGTTGGGATATTCAGGTGCTAGAACAAATCCAAGAAGTGAGTATTGATCTCTGGTCGCCTTATAAAAAATTAGTAGAAGAATTAATGCCTAACGCCAACATAACTGCTGATAGATTTCATGTAATGAAACAAGTAAATGATGAGTTAGATGCTATGCGTAAAGCTGAAAAGAAGGCAGCAATGTCACTAGAAAATAAATCAGAAAAAGACAGAATATTAGAGGGATTAAGTAAAAGCAAATATAGCTTCATCAAAAATGAAGATTCTTTGAACGAAAAGCAAAAAGAAAAGTTAAAGTCTGCTAAAGAAGTTTCACCAATTTTGACTAAGATGCATCAACTCAAAGAAAAGTTTCGGGATATCTTTGAATTAACTATATATTGGTGAAATAGCGAAATC
>NZ_JAVRCP020000088.1:0-608 GCF_034530675.2 Nostoc sp. DedVER02 | reverse complement strand
TGCAATGACTGCTCCTGCTATCAACGGTTAATTCTGAAGTTTAGCTAAATCAAAGAGCGCCCTCCCAATTGGGAGGGTGCTTTTTAGTGTTAATTAACAATTTAGATACTCACTCTTATGGCATAGGATGGAAAAGAAGATCGGGGAAAAAATAATTAAAAATTGCCCAGGTAGAGAAGGCAACTGATATTGAAATAACAGCAAGAACAGGAGCAAGGGAAAGATACTTAAGGAAATAGGCTTTCTGGTCGTTTGGTTTCTGCATATAGCACTCTCTGAAAAGTGAAGGAATTAAGTTGAACTAGTACGGCTAACCAATAATTGGTTTGTCAATAGCATATAAATTGCCAAAAAACAGCTTTCTTAGCGTTGTCTTTGGAAACTATTGTATAAACTCAAAAGTTCAATTTGCTTTTACAATTTAATAATAATAACTAATACTTTGTTAAACCTCTAACCGGAGACTGGATAAATATTAAATTAATTAGTAATATGAAATACAAAAAATTATCATTATTAGTAGTTATATAACCCACATTCCGCAGGTGCGATCGCAAATGCTGTATTTTTAGAAATAACCTAAATGCTGCATTTTAAAAGCATGACAG
>NZ_JAVRCP020000087.1:0-610 GCF_034530675.2 Nostoc sp. DedVER02 | reverse complement strand
TATCCAGTTTTTGAGGAGGAGGAATCTGTTAGTTCTAATGCAACATTTTAGCTGTGTCAGTCCAGTAGGGTGTGTTACGGCTTCCGTAACGCACCATTTCAGGTTTTCAGTGCTTTATGCTAACGCGACAACACACTCTACATTTTTTCAACGCGCAAAGAGCAGTTTAGTATCAAAAATTACTTTTATCAATATAGTTTTACTAAGAAAAGTTAAATAAATTTTTATTCTGGGAATTATAGACCTATTGAAGCTCAGGCAAGTAGGTCAAAAGCATTGATTAGTGAAACTGCAAAACTATTGCACCCCTCGGTGGAAAAATTAGTTAACGAAATTGTGGTAGTTAACCACGCTTGGAAAGTAGCTCGTGAATTATTTGGAGAAGATTCACCGCTATCTATTTCTTCACGGGATTTAAAAACCTGTTTGCAGGTGCGTTTATTACGAAGCTATGCACCAGAACAGGTTTATTTAATTGAGGACAAAGACGCAGAGGGTGAGCCACTTTATAGTTTACGTCTGCGCGAACCTATACTCACATCTTGCATCTGGAAATATGAATGTCAAAACCACAACTAAGTGCAAGGAAAGATAGGCGTTCAATATCAAG
>NZ_JAVRCP020000086.1:0-777 GCF_034530675.2 Nostoc sp. DedVER02 | reverse complement strand
GCATCTGACAAAGCCAACACAGTTAGTCGTTGAATGGCAGCAATCGACTCTAACTGGGTAGCTTCGAGATTTAATCCGGCGGTTTTGAGGGTGGCAAACAGTTGTTCAATTCGCCATCGCCATGTGTACCATCGAAGCACTTGTAGTGCTTGTTCTAAACAAATGACTTGGTGAGTAGTCAACAATCGCCAATGAATCGGTTCTTGACCTACAGGGGGGTTGACTTCCACTGCTTCAACTGCGTAAAGCATCACACTTGCAGGATAATCTAAGGTACTTAATTTATCTGGACGTTGAATTTTCACCACCGCACGGCGAACAATTAATAATGCCTCCCTTGCGGTTCTACCGATACGTGAATCTGCTGGGACATCCACGGTATAAGTTCCCTCGCTAGGTTGTTGGTTTAAATACGTATAAAGCGATTGAGTTTGTTCTGCAAGGCGACGGTCTTGGCGCGCTCTTACCAAGACATGATTATCTCGATTTGGTACAGTGGCAAATTCCTCATATAAATCGCTTTCTCGGTCGGCGATATGAGTCACTACTTTGGCTGACCCAAGACTCAAACATCTTTGAGTATCGGTTGCCGAACGCAGCCATTTATATGACTCTTCCTGTTCTATCGGCAATTTTTGGTAGTTTCGCTCATGCTTATCAGCATGGTTTATGTCTCGAGTCCATAGTTGTACTGCGCTTATCCCCAAGGGAAATCCATTTTCTGCATCCAATATTAGGGTTGGATGAATATAAAAACCTACATCCGTGTTGTTTCCT
>NZ_JAVRCP020000085.1:0-890 GCF_034530675.2 Nostoc sp. DedVER02 | reverse complement strand
ATACCAATTTAATATGAAGCTGCATAGAAAAGAGCTTCTAAAATAAAGTTATAAGATGAGATAGATATTACCTCATCAAATGTAAGTTGCTCGAATAATTGTTGTACTCGATTGCGTAAATCTTGCAAAGAAGAGAAAAGCTCATTTTTAAGAGGCTTTTTGAGAAACTGCCAAAGTCTTTCTATTGGATTAAGTTCAGGTGAATGCGGCGGCTGGAGCAGGGGAATAATATTTTCAGGCCAATTAATTGCACCACTGATATGAGCCGGAGCTTGGTCTATTTGTAAAATCGCATAATCTTCACCTAATTGCTGAGATAACCAGTCTAAAAACTGTTGAAAATAGTCACCATTAAGCTTAGGGTACTCTTGCTGGAAATGTTGTCCTGTAAATGGTTCAATTGCACCATAAATCCAAAAATTTTCCCTTTCCCATTTAACGGGTACAGTTGGCTTGACTCCGCAAGCCGTAATCACTTTTCCTGTTAAAGTTTTTAATCCTAGCCGGGTTTCATCCTGACACAGATAATGAACGCACTTGCCAAGTGCAAGATGTTTTTCTAGGCTATTGAGAATGATACCGAGTTTTTTTTAAACTCAGACACCAACTTTTCGTCTTGTTTGTGGCTTTGAGGACGAGGTATTTTTAGTTTTGCCCCTAATGTATATCGAACCAATGAGTAAACCGTTCCGTATTCAATCTCTTGCCCATGTTCTTGTTTTAACCATTCAACTATTGCACCATAGCTCGCAAACCCTTTCCCTGTTTTTAACTCTTTCTCAAGTGCTGCGTTCGCAGCATCATTGATTTTCCGTTTTGCCCCTGGCGCATTCTTGATTTCTAATAAGCCTGACAGCCCCCGACCGGCCTGGTTCTATCACTGAAGGTAT
>NZ_JAVRCP020000084.1:0-1048 GCF_034530675.2 Nostoc sp. DedVER02 | reverse complement strand
ACTCACATCTTGCATCTGGAAATATGAATGTCAAAACCACAACTAAGTGCAAGGAAAGATAGGCGTTCAATATCAAGTAAAAGAACAGACACAACTATTTGAGGGAAAATAGATTCTAGGGCAATTTTTGCAGCCTGACCCCAATCAGGTGGTGATCCAGACTGAATATAGAGATAAGTCCAATGAGTGATGAGGTAAGCGGTCAGAGAAAGAATCAGCCAGCGATACATACCAAGGAGAGAACCCTGTCCAAAACGGTGCAAACCGAAACGATGCTTTGCAGTTTTAAACCATCCCTCAATCTGCCAACGACGCTTACCCCACCACTTAAGAGTAGAAGCTTTAATGGGTCGAGTAGACAAAACAAAACGTTTTTCTAATTTGCCGTTATCACGCTTTAAGTAATACCAAGATACGGTAACAGGAAACTTTAAACCAACTAACCGAACTTGTTGTCCTTGTTGATGTAGATGTCTTAAAAGTCTGCCATCAGTTAACTTACGATTAATAGCTACGCCTGTAACTGCATGACAATAACATCTTTAAAACTGTTTGTAATGTTTGATTGCGAACAATACGAATCATTTCTCTTGTTGACCAAGGATTAACATTTAAAAATCGGCTTAATGCACTTGGAGATTTTGTTTGACTATGTTCAGGTAGAGGATATCCTTGTGCGTTTAAGAATAATCCCAGCATTGCCTCTAGATTATCTTTTTGGTACTGGGTCGGCATCAGTTGTTTGAGGTTGTAAACTAGGTCTTGGGCGTGGGCAAGCATTGTCTTGCTAATTTACGAATACATTTCACGCCCTTTCTCTCATGCTTTTAGCCTCATAGCAAATCCAACATTTACGATCGCACTTTCAGATGACGCTTTTTGCGTCATCTGAGTATCTTGTTATCTTGGAATCGCTTAAGTAGTATTACTGTTTATTTCAAATATATTATAACTTGCTCATACTTAAATAGCATTCTTCTTTTACTGTTAGATTTTGCGCTCTTTATCTACCTTTTACGGGTTTATTCGGTTAGGTGCAAGATATGAG
>NZ_JAVRCP020000083.1:0-1054 GCF_034530675.2 Nostoc sp. DedVER02 | reverse complement strand
AACAACTTTACTCTGATTATGCTGGTTCCGGTCGAAACGGTCAAATTACTACAACATTAGGAACCGGAAATTATTATGTTGGAATCACTCAAAGCTCCAGTAACGTCAACTCCAACTATTCTCTACAGTTATCTGCCACATCTACACCTCCTTCCATTACCTCAGATCCAGGTAGTACACTCAGCACTGCTTATAATATTGGCACTCTAACTGGTACTAAGAGTTTCAAAGAATTTGTCGGGAATGTAGACACAGTTGATTACTATAAATTCTCTCTGACAGGCACGAATAATATTACTTTGCTTTTGAGTGGAGTAACTCAAAACTATGTCAATGCATTCATCTATTACGATAGTAATAATAATGGATTGATTGAAAGTGGAGAACAACTTTACTCTGATTATGCTGGTTCCGGTCGAAACGGTCAAATTACTACAACATTAGGAACCGGAAATTATTATATTGGAATCACTCAAAGCTCCAGCAACGTCAACTCCAACTATTCCCTACAATTATCTGCCACATCTGCACCTCCTTCCATTGCCACAGATCCAGGTAGTACACTCAGCACTGCTTATAATATTGGCACTCTAACTGGTACTAAGAGTTTCAAAGAATTTGTCGGGAATGTAGACACAGTTGATTACTATAAATTCTCTCTGACAGGCACGAATAATATTACTTTGCTTTTGAGTGGAGTAACTCAAAACTATGTCAATGCATTCATCTATTACGATAGTAATAATAATGGATTGATTGAAAGTGGAGAACAACTTTACTCTGATTATGCTGGTTCCGGTCGAAACGGTCAAATTACTACAACATTAGGAACCGGAAATTATTATATTGGAATCACTCAAAGCTCCAGCAACGTCAACTCCAACTATTCCCTACAATTATCTGCCACATCTGCACCTCCTTCCATTGCCACAGATCCAGGTAGTACACTCAGCACTGCTTATAATATTGGCACTCTGACTGGTACTAAGAGTTTCAAAGAATTTGTCGGGAATGTAGACACAGTTGATTACTATAAATTCTCTCTGACAGGCAC
>NZ_JAVRCP020000082.1:0-2966 GCF_034530675.2 Nostoc sp. DedVER02 | reverse complement strand
TGCCTTTGTCTTGTTTGGGGCAAAGCATGGATATGAATTTACCGCCGCCGAAGCTATCCAAAAGTATCAAGAAGTTATGGCTCAAGCAGAAGGGGAACTTGATGATGAGGTATTAGAACAGGTGGCGGGAGGGAGAAGGTCGTCTAGTGGTTTTACATGTTGTAATGCTACTTGATATAGCTAGGCGAAGCATCGTCACATTGGAACGCGTGGCGGGAGGGATAAAAATAGGACAAAATTCCTGTTTTTCTGTGGCGGCTCAATAAACTGTTGAGGATGTTTTAAAAGCTAGTTTTGTATATATCAAAAGTTTCTCGCTTCCCTTGCATCCCCTTATCAAGGCGGAATTTAAGAAGAATATTACCCCTTCTTTAAGCCTACCATGTATACACAAGCCAAATTACCCCCCTTAATCCCCCCTTCTGCTTTCTAAGGGGGGAAACCAGAAAATCTAGTTCCCTCCCCAATACATACGGGGAGGGTTAGGGTGGGGTAATTCGAGGATTAGTAGCGATTCGATAACTTGTGTATACACCGTAGCTCTTAAAGCGGGAATAGGGTGGATATCGATCTAATGAAGCTACTTCACAAACATCCTCTAAAATACCTAATTAAAACCCGATGCTTAATAAACCTAGATTTAAACCAGAATTTCGAGTTGAAATTGTCCAGCCTAAAAAAGTTTACCTATTAAGCGAGTGCAAAAGCTTTGCTTTAACAGGTAATCTTTATGTACTCTTAGCACCTTTGCTTGATGGTAATCACACTGTAGAGCAAATTACTAATAGACTGAAATGGACAACCAACCGCGCACAAATCGATCGCATCTTAACTAAGTTAGCTGATAAAGGCTATATTACTGAAGCAAGCGATCGCCTTCCTGATGCTGTTCAAGCTTTTTGGAGTTACTTAGGGGTTGATAGTGAAACTGCTTTCAGCAGATTACAAGCTACTCGCGTTGCGGTGCGAACTTTCGGTAATATTCAATCAGCACCATTTATCGAAGCCTTAAAAACTCTGCATATTAATATCAGCAATGAAGCAGACTTTACTGTTGTTTTAACTGAGGATTATTTGCAACCAGAATTAGCAGAATTTAATCGCCAAACCCAAAAACCTTGGTTGCTAATTAAGCCTATAGGAATGTTTTCGTGGATTGGGCCAATTTTTATCCCAGGACAAACAGGTTGTTGGCAATGTCTCGCTCATAGATTGCAAAAAAATTTCCCCGTAGAAACTTCTATTAAACAGCAAAAAAGTATTAATACTTCTCTAATTACTGCGATCGCTTCACTACCTTCTAGCTGGCAAATAAGTTTAAACCTTGCTGCTCAAGAAGTTGCTAAATGGGTGGTACTGCAAAAAAGCCCACAGTTGGAAGGTAAAATAATCACTTTTGATACAGAAACTTTATCAACCGAAAATCACAGTTTAACTAAACGTCCTCAATGTCCTGTTTGCGGCAATCTAGAGTTTTGGCAAAAGCAAAAGTTACAGCCAATTGAGTTACAAAGTCGTCCCAAGAATTTTACTGATGATGGCGGACACCGTACACTTAGACCAGAGCAAACTGTAGAGAAATATAGCAATCAAGTTAGTTGGGTTACTGGTGTTGTTAAAGAATTGGTGAAATCAAACAAAGTAGAAGATTTAATTCATGTTTATTTTGCTGCTTACCAAAGTGCTGATAACCTCGACAATTACGACCGTCTGCGGAAGAGTTTAGAGCATTATAGTGCGGGTAAAGGTAAGACAGACAGCCAATCTAAAGCCAGTGCTCTTGGTGAAGCTTTAGAGCGTTATTCGGGAATTTTTACAGATGAAGAATATCGAATCAAAGCTACTTTTGCTCAACTAGGAGATGCAGCAATTCACCCACAAAACTGCCTTTTATATAGCGATAAACAATATCAAAATCGTCACGAATGGAATCCTCAGCACGGAACTTTTGCGTGGGTTGCTGACCCTTACGATTTAAACCAAGAGATTGAATGGACACCAGTTTGGTCGCTGACTAACCAAACGCAAAAATATTTACCTACTGCTTTCTGCTATTTTGATTATTCGCTTCCTGAAGGGCATAAATTTTGTGTTGGAGATTCTAACGGTAATGCGGCGGGTAATACTCTCGAAGAAGCTATTCTGCAAGGGTTTATGGAATTAGTTGAACGGGATAGCGTGGCACTGTGGTGGTATAACCGCGTAAAAAGACCGCAAGTTGATTTAGCCAGTTTCAACGAACCTTATTTGCTCAACTTGCAAGATTATTACCAAACAAAATTCAACCGCCAATTGTGGGTGCTGGATATCACCAGCGATTTAAATATTCCCACCTTTGCCGCAATTTCTCGCCACACTCAGGGAGAAAAAGAAAATATTTTAATCGGATTTGGAACGCATTTCGATCCGACTATTGCTATTTTACGGGCAGTAACAGAAGTAAATCAAAGTTTAACTTTGGATTTGGATAATGAATTTGAGTTTGCCCCTGAAAGCACTGATATCGCCTACTGGTATGCTAATGCTACTGTCGAAAATCAGCCTTATCTAGTACCTTGCGATCGCACTCCTGTTAAAGTTTATTCAGACTATCCTTACTTAGGTAGCAAGGGCGATTTGCGCGAAGACATAGAAATCTGTGCAGATATGGTCAAAAAATTAGGTCTAGAACTAGCATTTCTAGACCTAACTCGCCCCGATATTGGCTTAAACGTAGTTAAGGTTATTGTGCCTGGATTGCGCCACTTTTGGCCGAGGTTTGCTCCAGGTCGTCTTTACGATATCCCAGTTAAGTTAGGTTGGTTATCAGCACCTTTAAAAGAAGAAGAACTTAACCCGATACCAATGTTTATCTAAGTAAGTCGCTGTGAATATTTAGTAAATATTAAGGTAGTGGACTGACACAGCTAAAATAGTGCAATAGATATGCCAAGGTGAGGACTCGAAAGTGGGAAGAGGTCGCCGAG
>NZ_JAVRCP020000081.1:0-3492 GCF_034530675.2 Nostoc sp. DedVER02 | reverse complement strand
ATCCTTTCTGTTCGTTGTGCTTATCTGAATGGTTTACTTGCTATTTGAGTGTTTCTGCCAAAAGTGGATGCTCCCGACAGAGACTACGCTAACGTGAGGTACAGGAATACCCTTTTAACATTCAGAAGATATGACTACAGCCTATCAGCAAGAAGTCGTCCAATTACTCAAACAGGTTATCGAACCTACCTTAAAAAATGACATCGTTAGTTTGGGAATGGTACGAAATTTACGCATAGTTGATGACTATATTTACTTACGTTTATATATTGGTTCTCATCAGCACCAATTACAGGCAGAAATTCAATCTAAATTGTCATTTCTATCTTGGTGTAAAAAAACTTATATTCAAATTTGTACAATTCCAGGTGTTAAAACAACTCTAGGCATCTCTAGTGGTAAAGGTGGTGTGGGCAAATCCACAACAGCCGTTAATATAGCCGCAGCTTTAAAATTACAAGGTGCAAAAGTAGGATTATTAGATGCTGATGTCTATGGCCCCAATGTTCCCCAAATGTTGGGTTTAGGACAAGCTGATATTCAAGTGATTAATACTCCCACAGGTGATAAGTTTTTACCTTTAGAAGTTCAGGGAATAAAAATAATGTCAGTGGGTTTACTTGCAGAAGCAAATCGTCCTTTGGCATGGCGGGGGCCTGTATTACATAAAATTATCACGCAATTTTTGCAAGATGTGGAATGGGGTGAATTAGATTATTTATTGATAGATTTACCTCCAGGTACAGGTGATGCTCAAATTACAATTATCCAAGAAAGCCCAATTTGTGGAGTCATTTTAGTGACAACTCCTCAACAAGTGGCTGTTGCAGATGTACGACGTAATATATATATGTTTCGCCAAGTGGGTGTTCCTGTCCTTGGCATCATTGAAAATATGAGTTATTTAATTTGCGGTGATTGTGGTTCACGCATACCGATTTTTGGTAGTGGTGGCGGCGAACAACTGGCCGCAGAATTACAAGCGCCTTTGTTGGGACAAATTCCCATTGATCCCCGTATTTGTAGCGGTAGTGATACTGGAAATCCGATCGCAATGAGTGAATTCACTTCACCAGCAAGGGAGGTTTTTACACAAATAGCTATTTCATTAAATAGTACTTTTATGTTACACGATGAGTCTACGCAGCTTGACTAAAATCAGCCATTTTCGTCTAATAGACTCGGTGCTGCTTCGTCGGAAAGAGTAGTAATAATGTCTCTCAAGGGGCGATCGCGATCGCACTCTTCTGGTGTCTCCTTACCTAAAGAGGTATCTTTCACCAAGCGGTAAACATCAGCTGCGCCGTAAAAAATCCGCTCAGTCAAACCTAACTCTTGAAACGTTTCGGCAATCTCTTCCATTTCCCCTATCCAACGATGTGCTTTTGGTGTCATGGATGGAATAGAACGGGTGAGAATAGCAGCAAGTTCTGGTTGGCTACTAGATACTTCGTTCCATAGTTGCTCATCCAAGCCTAAGCGATGGGCAGCAATCAATAATTCTGTACTAATCGCTGTCAGTCCTTTGGTGAGGGCGGCGTAAGACATTTTCAATCCAGAAGCCTGACCAACTTCATCGCCAATCACTCGGATATCTAATCCATAATTTTGCAATTGTTGCAATTCATCGGCCTGTTTTCCTGACGCATAGATGCGCGTGCGACCGGGAACTCTAGGAGGTGGGCCAATGATGGAAGCATCTACAAAAGTTGCCCCAGATGATTCGATAATTTGGGCAATACGTTTTACCTTTTGGGGTGCGATCGCATTACCATCAACATAAAGGATCTGTTTACCCACATTACTGATCGCCTCTGCTACTTGTTTTGCTACCTCTGCCGCCGCAGAGGGTACTAAAACTGATAGCACCAGATCAGATTCAATTACCAGTTGTGTCAGGGAACCCACATCTTGGATATTAGCTGCGGCTGCTAATTGCCGAGTTCGTTCACTGCGATCGTCTAGGGCGGCAATGGTCTTCAATCCATTTTGATTGAGAACGGCTGCGATCGCCTGCCCCATGTCACCCGGACTTAAAATACCAACTGTTTGGATTTGCATGGAAAGCTTGATTGTTATCTGATATGAAGCTTTTAACTAAATACGCTGATTTTGGCGATCGAGTGATCCAAAAAGTACAGTAAGTTGATAGAGTTATCGTACTTATCTAAATAGCAACTTATCACAAATCATTCCAAGGAAGCAAGCTACCTGATGATTCAAAAAGCAGATGTATTTCGATTTGTCCTAGCTTTCGTTGCTGGATTTGTGGCTGTGGTGGTATTTCACCAAGGCTTGCTGGCATTGCTTCATGCAATTAACTTTGCACCTCGTGCGCCTTATCAAACCACTCCGACACCGCCCTTTGGTATACCGCAATTTCTATCAGGTGCTTTCTGGGGAGGAATTTGGGGTTTAATTTGGGCTACTATTACACTGCGCTGGCAAATAAATAAAAGTTATTGGTTAACTGCGCTGCTTTTTGGCGCTGTTGCACCCACATTGGTAGCTTGGTTTGTAGTTGCACCATTGAAGGGTTTACCCATAGCCGGAGGTTGGAAGCTACCAGCGATGATTACAGCTTTATTAGTTAACGGTGCTTGGGGACTAGGAACAGCTTTATTATTTAGTTGGTTTGGGAAAAAGCAAGTATTGCAGTGAAAGCAGTAATCAGACTAGTCAATGAAAACGATGTTCTACAAATGCTGGCAATTTATGAGCCAATCGTGCGGGAAACGGCAATTTCCTTTGAAGTAGAACCACCCACTCAAACAGAGTTTCAACAGCGGATTAAGAGTTATCAACAGCAGATGCCTTGGCTCGTTTGCGAAATTAATCAAGAAGTTGTAGGCTACGCCTATGCTAGACCCTACCATACCCGTACTGCTTATCAATGGTCTGTGGAATCATCTGTGTACGTCAGTGCAAATTATCGCAGAAAAGGAATTGCTAAAGCCTTATATACTTCTTTGTTTAAATTGCTGCGACTCCAAGGATTTTATAACGTTGTGGCCGCGATCGCTCTACCCAATCAACCCAGTGTGGCTGTACATGAAGCTGTTGGGTTTGCAACTGTAGGTGTCCTATGTCGAGTTGGGTATAAATTTAGTCGGTGGCACGATGTAGGATATTGGCAATTATCTCTCCAATCAGAGCAATCTTTCTTGACTGATGGCGAATCTATAAATCCACCTCTTTCTGTGTCAGAAATACAGAAATCGCCTGTGTGGGATGAAGCTTTAACAAATGGACTGTTGCTGCTGCGAATTTAAAAATTATGTCAGAAATTACCGATTTATCTGCTTCTCAACTGTTATCGCTCTATGGCGATCGTAGACTTAAAAAAATACGTAGGGTGTGTTAGCAACAGTGTAACGCACCAAACCCTTGATAATCGTGCGTTAAGGATTTCATCCTAATACCAATTCTTTATGAAGCTGCGCTAAATAAGGCTTCAAGGATAAAGTCGTAAGAAGTAAGAGAAGCAATCAT
>NZ_JAVRCP020000080.1:0-3508 GCF_034530675.2 Nostoc sp. DedVER02 | reverse complement strand
TCTGTCCATTATTCAGCCGATATAATCCAAGGGGTTCAATAATTGGCTTGCCTTTCTTCCAAGGACGAGATGTAGTTTCAATACCTCTCACCTCACCAGTTGTATAGTTAGAAACCAAAGCATTATCAGGTCGATTATTTGTTAAAGCACCGGAACCTGTAATAGTAAAAGAGTTTTCTTGTCGCTTTGTGCCACGAGAAATGCAACTATTGGCGATGAGTGCATTGGTGTCAATGATTGGGGATAACTCGGTGAAGCTATTTTGAATAGAACTGGTATCGGGTGCGTTAATCCTGATGACACCAGAAACTCCTAATTCGGAACTGGCTGTAATATCACTTTTTTCCGTTGGTTTTGTCTGCGCTTCAATACCGAACATACCTTGCGAGTTAATTTCGACATTTCCACCGCGCCCTTTAAAGGTGTCTGCGTTAATGTTGCTGTTTTCTTTGGGAATGGCAACGATAAATTTAGCATTAATATTGATATTACCGCCATCGCCACCTAATTTAGCTAACCCCGCAGTTGTGCTGATATTGCTGTTACGACGCAATAGCAATAAATCTGTTGCAGTTAAGCTAATATTTCCACCATCACCAGAATTACTTACAGCAGCAATAGCTGCTTTATTATCTAATTTTACAGTACTTGAATTAATGTTAATATCTCCGGCATTTCCATCTCCCAAGCTACCAGTAGATAAAGCTGCACCATTGAGAGATAAATCACGAACTGTAACGTTAATATTACCGCCTTCACCTTTACCTGTGAATCCTGCATCTGTTGCCACTATACTAAAAATGCCAGTGTCAAAGTTAAAACCATTGGGACTTATCCCTTGAAGATAGAATTTCCCGCCAGCATTAACGGTGACGTTACCTGCATTTCCTTGTCCAATTGTCGCAGCATTGATGTTAGCACCATTTGTGAAAGCAATATCGCTAGTAGCATTAATTAACACATTTCCAGCATCGCCTTTACCAATAGTAGTGGACAATAAAGCAGCACCATCGGATAAATAAAAATTACGCCCCTGAATTTCAATATCTCCACCCTTACCGACTGCATTTAAATAAAGAATGGAGAACAGAGTGCTTTTTCCTGAAATCAAGACATCACCATCTGCTCGAATTGAAATTTTACCAGCATTTCCATCTGTGGCGATAAATGTTGCTATCTGACTACTATCTTTGATTGTTGTGTTACCTGATGTGGTTATCAAGACATTACCAGCGTTACCTTTACCATTAGACAATGTAAATAAATCAGCACCATCAGATAGCTCTAAACTACGGGCTACAATCTCAATATCACCACTGTCACCTATCCCTTCTGGCAATACTCCGCTAGATATTGCGCTACTAAATCTTTCACTACGTCCAGAAATTGTTACAGCACCGCCTGCTTGAATTTTAATATTCCCGCCATTACCTTCACCCAATGTACCATTACTCAGGAAAGAACCACCTGTAAAGGAAACATTCTCTTTTGTATTTATTGAGATATTGCCAGCATTACCTTTTCCACCAAGATTGCTGTTAAAAATGGTAGATTCTCCGCTTAGAGAAAAAGACTCTGCAAAAATATTAATATTTCCAGCATTACCTACACCTCTTTTAGAGATGCTATTACTTATACTACTCCCATTTGCAAGAGAAACTGTATTTGTTGCTTGAATTGAGATATTACCAGCATTTCCACCGCCAAAAGTACTAGCGAAAAAATAAGAGCCATTATCTAAATAAACCTTTCCTGTTTGGATATCAATATCGCCACCATTACCTACTAACTCTGAAGTTGCACTACTAAAATATGCTTGATTATTTAAAGATAAAGTATCTTCAACTTTAATCGATATATTCCCAGCATTTCCCCGTCCAGAGGTGTAACTATTAATAGAAGCATTATCTAAAGATAAATCTCTAGTTTGAATGTTGATAGTGCCAGCATTTCCTCTGGCTTTATCAAGAACAGTAGAACTAATTTGAGTAAAACCAATATTATTAGTATCGCTAAGAGAAATCTTTTCTACTGCTTGAATAAAAATATTCCCTCCATCACCCAGCCCAAAGGTATCAGAACTTATTACACCTTTGTTGTTTAAGAATAATTCTCTGGTATTGATGCGGATATCTCCACCTTTACCTACACCATTCAAACTAACATCACTACTAATATTACTGGGTAACTTTACTTCTCCAACTTTTTCAGTGAAAATCTTACCAAAACCATCTATATTAATAATTTCACGGGCATTAATTTTGATATTGCCAGCATTACCTATGCCATCTGTACCCGTATCAATACTTGCACCATTAGTCAACGACAGTGAGCCAGTTGTAACTTCTATATTTCCACTATTACCGACACCTCCAGTTATCACATCACTTTTGATACCACCAATGGAATAGCCCACTATTCCATCTAGCTTAATTGTGTCATGAGCATGAACAAAGATATTACCTGCATCACCTTTACCGGAAACTCCAGTTGATATTTGTGAACCACCCAATAATGAGAGAGTTCTAGTATTAACCCAGATATTTCCACCATCACCCACACCATCTGTAAACACTTTACTGTCAATAGAACTATCACTATCAAAAGCAATATTATTAGCATCAATCGTAATATTCCCCCCATCTCCTTTAGCAAGAATACTACTGCTAATAAATGCCCCATTGCTTGACTGGAGAGAACCTGTTTTTATCTGAATATCTCCAGCTTTACCAGTACCTTCTGGGTTAACGGTACTAGTAATTCGGGTATAAATTCGACCTTGTTCGCCGTCGCTTAAAGTAGTATCTATAAAACCATCTAAACTTATGACATTACGAGCATTGATATTGATACTACCGGCATTTCCCTGCCCTAAAGTTTTAGTATTGAGTTCGGAACCTTGTGCTAGAGAAAGAGAGCCTGTTTGGATGTTAATACTACCACCATTACCTACACTTCCTTCCTCCACAGAACTATAAATCTCACTATTGTCTGTCAGTGAAATATTATCTTTAGCTTCTATAGAAACCTTACCAGCATTTCCTTGTCCGAAAGTAGCAGCATCTACAAATGAATTATTACTGATATTTAAGGAACCTGTAGTTATATTAACATCACCAGATTTACCAAATGCTCCTTGTCGTAATACGTTAGAAATAAAGCTTTCACCTGTGATATTCGTTGTCCCTGTGGCGTTAATCTCTATATTGCCACCTTGACTATTTGGTGTTCCTAAACCTTTCTCTATACCTGCTCTCAGTTTACTTTCTCCTGCTAAATTCACATCACGGGCATGAATTTTGATATTCCCGCCATTCGTACCGCGAACATTAACTTCTGCGGCGTTATTTAAGTAAATGTTTGCTCGTTCTACACCATGAGGTATAACTAAACTGAGATTATCACCTGCAATATTTAATCCCACATTTCCCGGTGCAAGCAAACCAGCTAACTCAATATTTCCCCCATAAGTGCGAATACTTCCACCATCAATATTGATATTTCCACC
>NZ_JAVRCP020000079.1:0-3640 GCF_034530675.2 Nostoc sp. DedVER02 | reverse complement strand
TAGATTTAAGTGAAGTCTCCTCAGTTTGGTATCGGCGGATGCGCTACGGACAAAAAATCCCTGACTCAATGGACAAGCAATACAGAGATGCCTCAATTAACGAATGTCGCGCCACAGTCAGGGGTATGATTGCCAGCCTTCAGGGATTTCACTTTGATAAAATGTCCAATGTAGATCGGGCTAATAATAAGCAACTACAATTGCAAGTTGCACGAGAAGTTGGTCTTGTAACTCCACGCACTCTGACTTCAAACAATCCAGAAGCAGTTAAGCAATTTGCTCAAGAGTGTAGCCAAGGTATAGTTACCAAAATGCTTTCTTCTTTTGCTATCTATGACGATCAGGGGCGAGAAAACGTTGTGTTTACCACTCCAGTTACAAATGATGATCTGGAGAATATGGAAGGACTGCGTTTTTGTCCGATGACCTTTCAAGAAAATGTGCCCAAGGCGTTGGAATTGCGGACAACTATTGTTGGACACCGCGTATTTACTGCCGCAGTAGATTCCCAAAGCTTAGAAGGATCTACTTACGATTGGCGCAAAGAGGGGAGAGCCTTAGTTAAAAATTGGCAACCCTACGACTTGCCAGAAGATATTGAGAAAAAACTGCTCAAACTGATGGCTTATTTTAGCTTAAACTATGGAGCAATTGATATTATTGTCACGCCCGATGGTCGGCATGTATTCCTCGAAGTTAACCCAGTCGGGGAATTTTTTTGGATGGAGATATATTCACCACACTACCCCATTTCGCAGGCGATCGCAGAAGTATTACTGACTAATAAAAATTAGAAAATTGAGCCTTGTATATTTTTCTTGTCTTCTATTTTGAAAGTTGTTAGTAAGATTTCACTATTTTCACTATTAAGTTTATTAATATTAAATTCCTTATTGAAAAGTACGAATTATTGATATTTGGAGATGAAACCCTTGTGATCAACCTAGTAAATACACAAACAGTTTTAACATTTGATGGGATAAAAGATTATATAGATTTTGGCAGAAACGATATTGGCGGCGTTTTCGCTCAAGGAAGTTCAGCTTTTACGGTTTCAGGATGGGTAAATCCATATGAATTAACAAATAAAGCCACTAGTTACGGGACGCGCAATGTATTTTTTGCTCGTTCTTCAGAGAGATACAGTGATAATTTTGAATTCGGCATCAGTGAAACAGGAAGCCTAGATATCTACATTGATGAAACTGTTAGCAAAAATATCAAAACCTTTGGGCAAGGAGAATTAACTATAGGACAATGGCACTTTTTTGCTATTGTTTTTAATAGTGGTCAGCTAACCGTATATCTTGACGATCGCGAATACAACGATTCTCTTAGAGGTTCATCTTTAAACAAAGCCACAAGTTCTACAACTCTGGGAGCAACGTTACACAAACAAGTCTATTTCAAAGGACAATTAGCAAACATTAGCGTTTGGAATTATCCCTGCACTCAAGCAGAAATCCAGACTCATCGTTGTGGGCTAATAGCCGGAGATGAATCAGGATTAGTGGCTTACTGGAAATTAGACGATGGGCAAGGTACAACTGTCAAAAACCAAACTGGAAAGTCCTATCAAGGAAATTTTCGCGGTAATCCTATTTGGACTTTAGCAGAAATTCCATTCGCAACACAATCATTAAATCCAGTTATATTTGCAGCAGAACCATCCAATCAAGAAGATATTCAACTTGAAGAGATCCAAACTGAGACAGCAGTTATTCCTGAAGAAAATATCTCACCACTAACTACAAGTTTATTAGCAGCAACGGTATCGTTAGTAAGCGACGACGAAAACCAACCAAAGGAAATTCAACAGACAGAAATAAACAGCGAAGAATCCGAGATTATTCCAACTGCGATCGCTCTTGCACAACATGACGACGAAACTAAAACAGACCAAACTGAAGATCCCGTCAATATCCAACAAGCACAAATATTAACTCAGGAGGAATCGCCAGAAACTATGAATACAACAACCCGTCCCAAATATAAAATACTTTCCATTGATGGAGGCGGTATTCGGGGCATTATTCCAGCATTAATCCTAGCAGAAATTGAACGGCGGACACAAAAGCCTATATTCAGTTTGTTTGATTTAATTACTGGCACTTCCAGTGGCGGAATTTTAGCACTTGGACTAACTAAACCACGATTAAGTTCCGATGTATCTGATAACTTGCCAGTCGCTGAATACACTGCTGAGGATCTCTTAGAGCTATTTCTTGAGTATGGGGTAGAAATATTTTATGAGCCGTTGTTTGAAAGACTACTTGGCCCATTAGAGGATATATTTCTTCAGCCAAAATATCCTTCTGAAAGCAAAGAAGAAATTTTAAGGAAATATTTTGGTAATGCTCCTCTAGAAAATAATCTCAAAGAAGTTTTTGTAACGAGTTACGATATCGAGCAGCGAATTCCGATATTTTTTACAAACCAACTAGAAAAGCAGCAAATAGAATTTAAGAACTTTTGTAAGTTATGTGGGGGTTTTTCGCTCCTAGATGCAGCATTGGCAACTAGTGCTACTCCAACTTATTTTGCTCCTCATCGGCTTGTAAATCCCCACAATAGTGGTATCGCCTATACTTTAATCGATGGTGGAGTATTTGCTAATAATCCAGCCCATTTAGCTATTTTGGAAGCACAAATTAGTAGTAAGCGAAAAGCCCAAAAAGTTCTGAATATAGAAGATATTTTAGTAGTTTCTTTAGGTACAGGTTCGCTGACGAGTGTTTACCCTTATAAAGAAGTCAAAAATTGGGGACTCTTGCAATGGGGAAGACCGCTTTTAAATATTATGTTTGACGGGAGTAGTGAAGTGGTAGCTGGAGAATTAGAACAGTTGTTTGAACCTACTGATAAAGAAGCTAAAAGTTTTTATTATCGTTTTCAAACATTGTTAGATAGCGAACTAGAAGAAATCGATAATACCAAACTCCAAAATACTCGTCAGTTACAAGCTATAGCCCATCGATTAATATCTAACAAAAGTCAACAAATCGATGAACTGTGTAGTCTTTTGTTGAGCTAAATCAAAAATCTTACATCTTGCACCAGTTAGTTGGTGCAAGATGTAAGATTTTTAATTTCTTCACAAAAGAAATTAGTAATGACTTTCTTAGTCATGTTTTCACTTTATAAGGATTGTAGGTAAGTACAATGGATGAACTCGTCAAAAAAATTTCTGGTTTAGGCCTTCCTGGCATACTTTTCGTGATAGCAACGGGTGCATCAGGGGGTAATGTCGCTGCCGTTGTCGCTATGCTTTCAACGCTGGGCGGGCCTTTAGGCCTCTTAGGAGGTTTAGGCTTGCTTGGGCTGACAGCCGTTCTAGGGGAATATATAGCGGGATTTGGAATTGAAAACATTCTCAAGCTCGTCTATACAGAACGTAGCAAAACTGAATCTGTCAGATTTCTTCTCAAAGAAATTCAAGAATTGCCCATTTCAGATGAGTTAAAACTCAAACTGAAACATCACATTAGCCCAGTAGTCGTTACTGAGCCTGACCAAGGCCCTTTTCCGAGAACAGTTGAAATTGTTGATGAGGAACCATTGACCTAGTAGTACGCCAAGGGAACTTGGCGGGGGAAAGGGTTTAAATCCCTTACCCTTTTCCCTTTCCCCTTTCCCCAGC
>NZ_JAVRCP020000078.1:0-4642 GCF_034530675.2 Nostoc sp. DedVER02 | reverse complement strand
TTGCGGCAACGATAGTTTAGGGGTCGCCCTACGCAAAAATAGCTCGATGCCAGGTTCTATATTTCTAACTAAACTCGGTAGCTATCATACATATTAGCTACCGAGTTTTGTTTGTTTCTTACAATATGCAATTATTTTCTCTTTGTAGTTATTGACTGCGAGTATCCTTATCCCTGTATTGTTATCATTCTTGAGAAATTTGCCGATAAGCTTGCCGACACTGTTCATAATTGTCTGGCAAAATCTCGGCATTACCAAAACATAATTGCTCGTGAGTAGTAATTAAAGTTTCATATGGCTTTATAGAGGTCATAGCCGATCGCAGTAATTGCAGATATTCTCCATCTGTACGGCTGATTTTGTGGGGTGCGATCGCTTTTTTATCCAACTGTTGCAACATCGCTAAATAAACATAACGGCAAGCTTCACGGTAGTTACCTTGACGGTAAAATTCTTGCGATCGCTCCAACAAAAGGGCTGATGACTCACTAGGGTGAGTTTTTACGCGAAAATCAGTAAGATTGCCACTTTTCTTTAGCCAAGAATATAGATAAGGACTAAATTCTCGCCATAATCGCCAACCTATCCAAATTATAAATAAGGCTATTACCAGCCAAAATAGAAATTTCAGTAATTCACCAAGCCAAGGGCTAATCGACCATCCACTAGGCAATTCTGGTAAAGCTTGCTCAAAGCGGTAAAACTGGTATTCCCACCATTCTCCCGCTTGTTGTTGGAATTGAGATAACTGCCAACTCCAGCTAGTTTTTTCAAAAGTATCTGTAGGCATAGAGAGAGATGGGGGTAGGGAGCAGGGGGCAGGGGAAGAAGAATTTTTGACCCATACCCAATGCCCAATGACTAATGACTAATGACTTTTGACTCCTTTTTTATCATTATCCAGCCGATAACAACAAGTAGCGCACCGAATGCAAGGAATCCTAGATCCCAAGCTAACTGATTTGGGCCTGGTTTCACATGATGGACACCGAGAATTTGGTGGTCAATTAAACCTTCAATGAAGTCGAACAACCCAATCCCAATCAATATTGACCCAATAAAAGTCTGTGATGACCAAGGAACATCATCACGCCCTCCAGCACGCCATAGCAACACAAGCCCTACCACCGTGAATACCCAATTCAAGCTATGAAATAACCCATCCCATAGCATGTTCATATCTATATTCGCCATGTTTGTCAAAGGTCGAATATTACTAAGCATGTGATGCCACTGGAGGATCTGATGTAGTAAAATTCCATCAATAAACCCTCCAAGACCTACACCAAGAAAAATTCCAGCAGTAATTAGTGGTGCGCGTCGGTTGACGGTTTTACTTTTTGCCTCCATTGTCAACCTCATAGATAGGCTTTTTCTCCAAAATACAACTCTTTTGGTAGAAAAATCTTCTATCTTCAGGCAAGTAAAATGATTGAACTGAAATTAATCAATTTTCAAATTTAATCTGCATACCCACTTTTATTGGGTCGAAATCTTGAGGAAAATGGGTGCTGCGATCATAGTCTGCTTTTTCCAGCTTTGCCCCTTTGAGATCAGCTTGGCGGAGATTCGCTGACATCAACAATGCTCCTCTAAGATCGGCATCCCTCAAATTAGCTTCACTGAGATCGGCGAAACTCAGATCAGTTCCTCTAAGATTAGCGCCACTTAAGTTAGCTTCACTCAAGTCAGCATAACTGAGGTCAGATCCTTTCAAGTTAATGTCTTGCAAATCAGTGTTACCCAGTTCTGCTTTACTAAAGTCCCGTTTTCCTGCTGCATAACTCTCCATAAGAGTAGCGGCAGTATTTATGGGCTGTTGAGAATTGACTTCAGGCATATAGCAGCCTCACAGCTTATCACTTTCATACTAAGAATGAGAATTTTCTCACTTCATTGTTTCTAAATATAATACATGAGTTCCTTCTGCTTTCTAAGCGATCTTCGTTCACAAAGGTCTTGAAGTGTATATTTTTCCAAAACAGAGTTAGCTGCCTGACGTGCTTCTTGCCAAACTTCCTGAATTAGCTCACCTTCTACTGTATTGGGAGTAGGCTCAGAATCAGATACAACAATATCTGACCCTTCCATACAGGTAAAAGCATCCAACACTGTAATCTTTCCAGGATCTCTTGCCAGAACATAGCCACCTTTGGCTCCGCGTATACTTTTAATTAAACCTCCACGTCTTAATGTTGCTAGAAGTTGTTCTAAATAGCGATTTGGTATGTCTTGTAAGACCGCTATTTCTCGAATTTGCAGCGCTTCACCGTTAGGGTAGCAGGTTGCTAACTCTAACAGAGCTAGAAGTGCGTATTCTGATTTGTTAGAGATGACCACAGGCGTAATATTTTAAACTCACACTTAAATATACAAAGTCCTTGAGTTTGTTTCCCTAAGCTATTGTTAAGAAAAACTTTACAATCAACTAATTGTTGACCGGCTAACTCTACTTTAAAGACCTTTTAGTATAGAAGCAATTACTTTTTGTTTTGAATTCGATAAATAAAAGTGATTTATTTTTATACAGTCTTTCTCAGTGGAAAGTGACTTAAAAGCTTAGTATTTTTAGTTTTCAACAGAATTTCGTCAGTTTATTAGCTGAACTTGCAGAGCCTTGCTTTAGGCATCCATTGGGAGGCAACAACGTTCAAAAGTACATCTATAAGAAAATAAAAAGCAGCATTAGTGCAAGCCACTATATATGCAAATTTATCGAAAATGGCAGAATGACTGTAAAAGTAGTTCCTGCACCGATCGCACTTTCGACAATAATTTCGCCGCCATGTAAGTCTACAGCCTGCTTGACGATGGACATCCCTAATCCCATTCCTGGGATATTGCCTGCATTACTGGCGCGATGGAAGGGTTCAAAGATGTGTTTAAGATCGGAAGAGGGAATGCCAATACCGGAGTCTTGAGTCTGAAATATAGCTCGATTGCTGGCAGTGGTGAGAGAAAAATTAATTGTGCTACCTATGGGAGAGTATTTCAGACAATTCGAGAATAAATTAGTCAAGATTTGTCGCAGTAATTTAGCGTCTAGGTTAGCTGAGGTACATTGGCACTCACTGCTAAAAACGATCGCATGTTGGGAGCGATCGCTCTGCTCTAGTTCTTCTAATAGATCGTGGCAAAATTCCACCAGATTTAGGGGTGTTGGATTAAACTCTAACTTGCCTATTTCATCCTGATTCAGCAACAATACATCATTCAGCAACTGGGTTATATGCATAACAGATGTTTGAATGCGACGTAGGTGAATCTGTTGTCGTTCGTTGCTCCATAGATGGCGATAATGTTCTAAGAGTTCTGCCGAAGAGTGGATGGTGGCTAATGGAGTGCGAAACTCATGGGAAGCGGTGGTAAGCAAGCGGGATTTCAATTCACTAAACTCTCTTTCTTTGGCTAGCGCTTGTCGCATTGCCTCTTCTGCCCATTTCAGCTTGGCTTGAATGCGCTTACTTTCGCTAATATCTCGCAATAGCCAGCGCAGACCTACTAAGTTACCTTGTTGATTACGGATAGCAGCTACCTTCATTGCCACAATAATGGGTGTTTTGCCACATGGTCGCAGGTTTACTTCCCACTCTTGCGTTTTCCAGTCTGGAATTTTGGCGCGATCGCGTAGATGAGCCAGTTTCAAATGAAAAGCAATCAGTTCTTTCTCTAGTACAAAATTTCCAATAGGTTTACCCAACAGGAAATTCTTTGAGATATTCAACAGAATATGTGCAGCAGAGTTAGCTTCTTGAATTACTCCTTTTGGATCAGTTACTAAATAAGCATCTGGCACTTCCTCAAACAGTTCCTGGTAGCGTTGACCTTCGGCTATTAAGGACTGTTGAGCATTGGATAATTTTTCATTCTGCTCCTGTAGGTCTTTATTAACTATTTGCATTTGTTCCAAAGCTAGGTAGAGTTCTTTGAATATATCTGTGACAAATTCAATATCTTGCTGTGCTTTTTGCTGTTCACTCTGGCGTTGCAAAAGGGCGACACGCTTACGCATAAGCTGTATCTGTAAGGCTAAATCGTCCAAATTCACGCTATTACTCCTAATTTTTATGTCTCAAGTAAGTAGGTCGGTGCAATTAAAGCTAACTAGTAGGGACTGTCATCTATCCTTTCTCATTGTTCATTGGTAAGAGTTTGAAAACTATTTACGTTTCGTAATCTAGTTGAATTTATTTCTGTAGACTTACTTAGGGCTTTATTTTGGATTCTCTACTTTAACGATCTTAGCTTTTGGTGTTCAGAAGTTACTTAGATATCTCTAAAAATATCGACTTTATCCATTTTTTGCAACACTCAAGCTAAGGCTAAAATCTTTGTAGGACAGTAGTTTTACTTTTTTGTTTTTACCGATAATTAGTGATCTGAAACAGGTTTTGCTCAGAAAACTAGTAATTTTGCCGTGTCAAAAGAACCAAAGCTATTAATTTTAGATTTAGATAGAGTCTATCAAAGATATTTGAATTCATTACTTGAGTTTTATATCTATACCATCGCTTTAATAAATATTGACTTTTTGAAAAAATTCCATTAGATATAGGACTTACGCCAAATCATGATAAAACGAACCGCAAAGGACGCATAGACACGAAGTGGCTTCCCGAAGGGTAGGACACAAAGGAATAAG
>NZ_JAVRCP020000077.1:0-5057 GCF_034530675.2 Nostoc sp. DedVER02 | reverse complement strand
GAAAGCACCGTTCGACTTGCATGTGTTAAGCATACCGCCAGCGTTCATCCTGAGCCAGGATCAAACTCTCCGTTTTGTTGTGTTTCGAGTTTGCGGCTCCGAAAAAAATATTTCCCGGAATCCTATTTACTAATTTCGATTAGATTTTGGGGAATCCCAAAAGTAAAATCTTTTGACGAGGATTGGTTTTTCTTAAGCTTTCAAAGTATTATATTTTTCAGGTTCAGCGGTGGTTGGCTTCTCTCGCTTTCCCACTTAACTAGAGTAACTAGTCATTCCCTAGTTTGTCAAGGGGTAAATTTATTTTTTTTCTAAAAGGGCAAATCGCTTGCCTGGCATTACTTTCAGAGGGATGGGTTGAGCAACCAGAGAAAGGTAATGATGAAGTAGCTGAACTTTACTATGTGAATATTGCACATGATGTAAATTAGTGTCTTCAAATTGAATTTGATGCAGGTTGAGCAATGATGGTAATCATGCTCGAAAAAGACAGGACGCAATCTTGCTGGAGGATATATCCTAACTTCAAATGCCCAAACTAATTAATTAAACTAACTATCTATACAATCTATAACAATAGATATAGCGTCTTTGGCTATGGGTGAGTGAAACACCAACACTACTTGTAGTGGTTGAGTATTTTTTTAGGAATTCCCTGATCTTAAGATCCGTTACAGTAAGTCTAGCAATGTAGATAAATTTCACAATTTATAATGAGTTTTTGAGAAAAAGCTAAAAACAGACTAGGCAAAAAATACAGATGATCCGACCGCGTAAGGTCTTTGCTCAACATTGGCTAAAAAGTGAAAAGGCGCTTGACACAATTATTCAAGCAGCAGAGTGTACAGAAAGCGATCGCGTCCTGGAAATTGGGCCCGGAACCGGCATTCTGACTCGTCGGTTATTGCCCTTAGTGGAATCTCTGATTGCAGTTGAAATAGACCGCGACTTGTGCCAACTGTTGTCAAAGCAGCTTGGTAAAACTGAAAATTTCCTATTGCTACAGGGTGATTTTCTCACCCTAGATTTACCATCTTATCTGGTAGCCTTTCCTAATTTTCAGCAGCCAAATAAAGTAGTAGCCAATATTCCTTACAACATTACAGGGCCAATCATTGAGAAACTACTGGGTACGATCGCTAACCCCAATCCCGAACCATTTGACTCTATAGTGTTGCTGGTACAAAAAGAAGTAGCAGAAAGGTTGTATGCTAAACCGGGGTCAAAAACCTTTGGCGCGTTGAGCGTGCGGGTACAGTATTTGGCTGAGTGTGAGTTAATTTGCACCGTTCCAGCAACTGCATTCCATCCACCGCCAAAAGTTGATTCAGCAGTTGTGCGATTGCACCCACGAAAAATAGAGATGCCAGCACTTAATCCCCGACAGTTAGAGACTTTTTTAAAGTTGGGGTTTGGTGCCAAGCGCAAAATGTTACGAAATAATTTGCAATCAGTTATAGAACGCGATCGCCTAAGCCAATTACTGGAACAATTAAAAATAAATCCTCAAGCCAGAGCCGAAGATATCAGCGTTCAGCAATGGGTAGTCCTAGCAAATGAGTTAGGAGCTAAAACTGAGGAGTGAGGAGTTAAGAGTGAATATGTAGATGATTGCTTTGATTCAAAACCTAAAATTCACCCATTCCCAACTATTAACCTATAACTTCTAGCCTTAAAAATGCGTTCCTACAGCCTTATTGCCCCTGCTAAAATCAATTTGTATTTGGAAATCATTGGCGATGCCTCTAGGGGACTACGCCAACACCCCGATGGTTATCATGAGTTAGCCATGATACTTCAAAGTATTGCACTTTCAGACCAAATCGATGTGCATTCCATCAGCACTGACACTATTCGCGTTCACTGCAATCATCCACAAGTACCGACTGATACAAGTAATCTGGCATACCGTGCAGCCGAATTAATGGTCAGGCAATTTCCCGAAGCCTTTGCTAAATATGGCGGTGTGGAAATTTCCATTAATAAGCAGATTCCTGTAGCAGCTGGGTTGGCTGGGGGTTCGACGAATGCAGCAGCTGTGTTGGTGGGGATAGATTTACTATGGAAGTTGGGATTAACTCAGTCAGAATTAGAGGAGTTAGGAGGTACGCTTGGTTCAGATGTACCATTTTGTGTAGCGGGTGGAACTGCGATCGCAACAGGTAGAGGCGATCAACTTTCTCCCCTGCCGAGTTTAGATAATATATATATAGTATTGGGAAAATACTGTAGTCTGGAAGTTTCCACACCTTGGGCATATAAAACCTATCGACAGCAGTTTGGTGATTCTTACATTAAAGATAGGGACAACTTAGCAGCGCGTGCTAGTGCAGTTCATTCAGGAGCAATAGTAAAAGCTATCTTGGATAAAGATACGAAAGAAATTGGCCAAAAACTGCACAATGATTTAGAGCGCGTGGTATTGCCAGCTTATCCCCAAGTCTTGCAACTGCGAGAAGTGTTTGCAAATCAAGAAGGCATTTTAGGAACAATGATGTCCGGTTCTGGGCCAACAGTATTTGCTCTTTTTGAGTCTCAACAGCAGGCAGAACTAGTTTTGCTGCAAGTCAGGAAAGCAATTGTTGATGAAGACTTAGAATTGTTTGTGACTCGAACAATTACACATGGTATTAAAGTGGCATCGTCTGCTTAAAGAATTCTTTTTAGTTTATGAAGCATAAGGGATAGACAAAAATTATTTTTAATAGCCCAACCCAAAATCTAAAATTGTATGAGTGACCAAAATTTAACGCCACAAACGGATACTAAAATACAGGCGGCAGCTAGTCCGTTACGCTGTTTAACTGGTGCAGTTATTTCTGGAGGAATGGGATATGCAATGTATTCGCTGATGATTGCGATCGCTACAAATTTTGCTGCTAAACCTCTTCATTCAATTAATCCATTGGTAATTAAGATTTCTTCTGCCGTTCGGACTCTGGTTGTTGGTGTAGTTGCTTTGGGGAGCGGAATATTTGGTATAGTAGCAATTGGTTTATTGGCTCTGGGAGTACAATTATTAATGCAGCAATTGACCAAGCAAAAAAGTAGTGAAAACTAGTAATCTACTTTTAATTAACAACCTAAAAGCGTTATTTTTTTAGCACACCACGGTTTTTAAGCAATTTTAGCCTCGCATTTCTAAAAAGCTGAATAAGTTGTTGCTGTTTTCTCTAAATTTTGGGAGAAAGCTCATAGTGTTTTTGTTGACTGTACTTCTACATCTTCTATTGAAGCTTTTTGGGAAGCGCTTGTCTTCAGAACATCGCTCCTTGAACAGCAGATGTTATTATTTTGTTACATAATATGGCTCTCAATTTTAACAAACTTCGGGTTGACACTTTATAGACTGGCTCTAAACTCACAAATTCATGCGGAATTAATACCAGTGACACTGAAGTTGATAGCAGCAACATCACTTGCAAGCAAAATTTATGAACATAACTAAGAAATATTTTTTACCCTTAATTTTTGTGACAATAGTTGTCAATCTCAGCAGTTGTAGTTCTAACCCTACTACTCGTAATATTGACAGTGCAAGGTCATCCCCTACAACACCGACAAATAGCTTATCGTCTCAGACTCCTAGCCAAATTCCTAGCGTAGCTCAGTTGAGAGAAAAAACTCCTAATCAAAAACCTCCTAAAGAAGATACGCCTTCCTCATCAACTTCTAAAGCTGTCACTAGCAAAACTACTAATGTCACACTCTACACAAGTGATACACAGTGTCAAAAATTTATTCCAGGAAAAGTTACAGTACCAGCCGAAGAACCAGTCACAAATGTAGTAAGTAAAATATTAGAAAAACGAGATACAAGCGATTTTAGCTTGTCTGGATATCGTGTCAATATCAAAAATGGTATTGCTACAGTTGATTTGCGAATATCTCCTGAGTCAAAGCGGCAAATAGCTTCTCTTTCTAGTTGTGAACAGTTTGCTTTGTTTGGCAGTCTCCGCAAAACCTTAACGAGTAATCCTCAATGGAATATTAAAGAAGTTCGCTTCACCGAACGAGGTGAGGACATTGTTCTTTAGTTAAATATGGTAACAAGTGCCGTTCTCAGCTAGCTAAAAAAAGATTCTTTAATCTGAGGTCACAAGAATAATACATTAGCAGTCATCAGCAGATGCCAAAACAGTGTATATCTAGCCAATTGAAAACAGTTGTAAAAGTTGTATAATATGTCTTATAGACAAACTGTGTAGACAGTGATTCGCGGGTGTAATTCAGTGGTAGAATGTCATCTTCCCATGGTGAACGTCGTGGGTTCGAGTCCCATCGCCCGCTTTAAAACTTATGTTGTACATTCGCACATTAAATGTCGCAATTCGCAAATTAATGTCGTTTAGGTTATTTTTTAGGTAAGTAAATTTAATTAATATCTAAGTTTTCGCAAATTAACGTCGCTATTAACGCACTAGTGTTGTCAAATTAGTTTTCACTACTGTTTTACACCTCTATGGGGAGAGCATCTTATTTTGAAATAAGCATATTTTATGAAGCTAGATGTGCCTAATTTTAAAGCCAAACTCAAAAAATCTACTTGCCAAAACGTAGTGTTGCTCTTGTTGTCTGACCATCAACATGATTTGTAAACCAATCCAAATCTGTATCTGTTCTATAATTAATAGGATATGGCATACAGCCCAGAAGTGTTGAATATTAAGAAAAATTCGGTAAAAATAGCCCAAAACATGGTAATTTTGGGCGAAGGCTTAAAATATATTAGTTTGATTGTAATTATAAATTCATTTCTCAAAATTGTCAAAGATATACTGAGAAAGCTGCCAAAAAATGATTATCCAGTATTGAACAGTCGTCTATTTTTTGAGTGCTGGCTATCATATACCCTGGATAACACTTTAACAAGTATGCAAAATTTATTATTTTAAAGATTAAATAACACAGGATTTGAAGTAGATATTTTTACTTTTTCAAAAGCAAATTTTCATTGGGCGCAAAAACCCTTTCAAGAGATACAGCACTTCCTGCTGCTATGAGGTACAGATACTTGGAATGCTATTAGTCAAGCTAGTAATTAAAAGTTTGTAGTA
>NZ_JAVRCP020000076.1:0-5103 GCF_034530675.2 Nostoc sp. DedVER02 | reverse complement strand
AATCCTTTCTGTTCGTTGTGCTTATCTGAATGGTTTACTTGCTATTTGAGTGTTTCTGCCAAAAGTGGATGCTCCCGATATAAGCTGCCATCTATATCGTGTCTCCTCTCAAAGTAATCAGCTAGCCTTCTAGATGAAACTGGCTTATTATCTACATCACCTCGAATAACATTAACCATGAGATGTTGCTTTACTTAAAGTATCTACCTCTATTATCTTTCAACTTGAAGTAATCGTCCCGTGCTATTTGATATCTGTCGATGTTCTCCGAAATTACATTTGAGGAAAGCTAAATCGTGATTTGAGTCTCATTATCATATGCGCGATCGCACTCCCCAAGCCAAAGTCTACGACGGGCTGCGCCTTCGGATTCACAGCATCCATCGTCCCTCAGCAACGGCATATTGAAAGGCGATCGCTTTTTTAGCTATGGTCGTGTAGCTTTGAGTTAATCTTCTGAGTAGGATGCTTAATTTTAGCGATATGCTCAATTAAGCTGCCCTGTTCTGTGAATACAAATATTGCTGAAACCCGATAAATACTTCACTGATATTCGCAACATTCCCTAGTTCTTCCACAGCATCACGAACAGTATGATATTTCAACTCTAACAGTTGAGGTAATTTAGTGCGATCAAGTTCTCCCACCCCGGCTTTGATGTATTGTTCCAGTACAAAGTCGAGAAATTCTTGCTGTTTGCCGAGATACTGCGAGAAGATTAAGGATTTGTGAGCAAGGACGCGCTCTCGGCGGCTAATGGGTGGAGAGGCATAGGCAATATAAGCCAGCACATCATATAAATCGCTTTTCTCGGCATCAATCAGGCGGCTAATTTCTGTGAGTTGTTCCTCTCCATAGCCTTTCTCAGCCAGTCCTTCTAATAATGCTTTACGGGTGTCAGGGCGGCTCCAGATAGCTCTTAATTCGTCTTCATCTGTAAATAGTTCAGGAATTTCACCAAAGAGACGTTCTACAAATGCTGCGGCGCTCATGGGTTTACCGTCTGGACTCCAGAAGGTGGTGGACATCTGATGCTGGAAGAAACGTTCTTTGCCATCAGCGAGTTTGATTTTGATTTTTTGAGGGCGGCGTTCTTCTGGAGTTTCCACGCTACCTTTGTCAGTGTCTTTTATGAAACCTTTGGTTGTATCTGTACTTTCAGGCTTTTTGACTACTACAGGTTCTTGGGGTTCGCCATCCCATTCAGGATCGTCGAAGCGTTCGTAAGCTTTGACAAAATCATAAATAGTGAAGTAGTCTTTCCCCTCAAATAGGCGAGTACCACGACCAATAATTTGCTTAAATTCAATCATCGTGTTGATGGGGCGCATCAGCACGATGTTACGAACGTTTCGGGCATCAATTCCAGTGGAAAGCTTGTGGGAAGTGGTGAGAATGGTAGGAATATTCTTCTCATTGTCTTGAAAGTTACTGAGGTGTTGTTCGCCTAGCTTGCCATCATTGGCAGTAACGCGGACACAGTAATTAGGGTCACTGCTAATCTTCATTTGGTTGATTAAATCCCGCACAGCTAAAGCGTGGGGTTGGTTGGCGCAAAACACCAGAGTTTTTTGATTCTGGTCAATTTCTTGCATGAACAGTTGCACCCGGTAGCGTTCGCGCTCGGCAATTTCGATGATGCGGTTGAAGTCGTCTTCGGTGTAGGTTCTGGCTTCGTCTACTGCACCTTCGATCAGTTCATCTTCGCTGCTATAAATATATTCATCTAGGTTAGTTTCGATTTGTCTGACTTTAAAGGGAGTAAGAAACCCGTCGTTAATGCCGTCTTTGAGGGCGTAGGTATAGACTGGCTCACCGAAGTAGGCGTAGGTGTCTGCGTTGTTTTTGCGTTTAGGAGTGGCGGTGAGTCCAAGTTGGACTGCTGGGGAGAAGTATTCTAAAATGCCGCGCCAGGTGCTTTCGTCATTGGCTCCGCCTCGGTGACATTCATCAATGATGATGAAGTCAAAAAAATCGGGGGGATAGTCGCTGAATTTGGGTGTAGGATTGCCAGCGTCGTCCCGTCCGGTCATAAAAGTCTGGAAAATGGTAAAAAAGATACTGCCATTTTTGGGAACTCGACCGCGTTTTTTGATGGCTTCGGGGTCGATGCGGACTAGGGCATCGTCGGGGAAGGCAGAGAAAGAGTTATAGGCTTGGTTGGCTAAGATATTGCGATCGCTTAAAAACAAAATTCGTGGGCGACGGGTGGGTTGCCTGCTAAGATTCCAACGGCTTTGAAAGAGTTTCCAGGCGAGTTGGAAGGCGATGAAGGTTTTACCTGTGCCTGTTGCCATCGTTAACAAAATCCGGTTTTGTCCTTGGCAGATTGCTTCTAGGACGTGCTTAATGGCATTGTGTTGATAATAACGGGCTTCCCATGTACCGCTTTTGTCTTCAAAGGGGATGGCTGCAAAGCGATCGCGCCACGCATTATTTTCGCTAAAGGTCGCTTCCCAGAGTTGCTCCGGGGTGGGATATTGGTTGATGTAGCTTTCTGCCCCTGTGTGCATATCTACTTGGTAGATGCCGATGCCATTTGTGGAGTAGGCGAATCGAGTTTGTAATTTTTCGGCGTATTTTTTGGCTTGTCCTAAACCTGCGGTATCTGGTAAGTCGCGTTTTTTGGCTTCGATGACGGCGAGTTTTTCACCACGATAAACTAGGACATAATCGGCGATATCTGACTGAGCGCGTTTACCATTGCCAACTAAGCGACCAGGGGCAATAACTTCGCGGCGGATGCGACTACCTTCAATAACTCCCCAATCTGCGGCTTTGAGTGCGGGGTCAATTAGTTCGGCACGGGTTTCGGCTTCGTTCATATTTCACTCATCTCGATTTGCGTTAAAACACTTTTTTGTTGATTCTGCAAGGGTTTGAGGATTTGAGAGTGACTCACCTCGATTTGCGTTAAAACACTTTTTTATTGGTTCTGCACGGGTTAGAGGTTTTGCGTTAAAACACTTTTTTGTTGATTTTGCAAGGGTTTGAGCATTTGGGAGTGGCTCATCTCGGTTTGCGTTAAAACACTTTTATGCCCAAAAAGGGAGATAGCGAGCATAGCGGGTAGAGGTTGATTCGGATTCGTCAGCTTTGATCAAGCCAGCTTCTTTAGTAGCTCCTATAATCAGAGAAACGGTTGCTACTTGCGAGTCACTTAGACGGAACCGCTCCCGTAGGGTTTGGTTAGACATTCGTTGATTGCTGACATACAGCAGACAACAATGTTGGTAGCAGGCTCGAATTCGGTCTGTTTTGCTCATATTGGCAAAATCCTGATGGGCAAGCAGCACTGCTGTAGTGCGTGTGTCACCTACTCGAAAATCTGGCGCGGGTAGTTGAAACACTTCTGCTGCGTTTACAACTTTGTCAATGCCACTGCCTTTTTCTTCACATATACCGAAACGTCGCATTATGTCTGCGAGTTGTTCGTTACGGGAACGATTTTCATCAATAAATCGCTCTACCTTAATAGGCGGAATGCCGGGATTAGATATCTCAATGCGATCGCTATACATCTCGATCGTCACTGAAGTACCTGTTGCTAGAATATCCTGATGCACCAAAGCATTAGCAATAAGTTCTCGTAAAGCCTGTTTCGGAAACATCTTTACTTCTTCCCGCACAACTTCCTCTATAAAACGATTTTGCGGTGCTGCTGAGTGGACAAAATCTACTAATCTTTCAAAGCCAACGGCATATCCTCGGTTGCCTGTCTTGTCATCACGAGTTTGTAGCTTATTGATACCTTCGTAGATCACGACACGGGGTGCTTTACGAGCCAAGGCAGGGGAAAAGGCATCCAGTTTTTTTGCCAAAAGGATGGCAGCTAGGTTTGTGATTGTCCAGCCATGTGCTATTGGTTTGATTAAGGGACTTCCAAGAAATAAAATATACAGCCAATAAAAATGATAATCATTATAGGGTGGTGAGGGCAAGGGTTGCTGTTAGCAACCCTTGCCCTCAAAAATACACAAGAGAAATCACCACTTTCCTGGGATGAAGAGTGGTAATTAATGATGTAGTATTACTAATTCTCGCAGTGATAAAGCTTGAAAAATTATTTTTTAAAATTATGTTGTTTCATAGCAAATATCAATAAACCATTTCCCTAAATCTGGAAAACTTTCATGACTGGAACTAGTCAAACGCGTAATTTGCTTCTCAATTTCTGCCATAGCTTCTTTAGTTAGCCTAATTCCTAGTTCATAAGTTTTAGTGATTAGTTTAACAACAGGATGTTTCCCACTCCCTGTCATGTTATGAGCAAAATTTAAAGCTGTTTCCACTTCATCAAGAATGCTACCGTTCCAATAATTTTCTAGTACAGCCCAAGTTCGTTCAATGGGATTATATTTACTGTGATACGGAGGGTAGTACGCTAAACGTAAGTTGAGTTGATATTTTTGAGAAAATTCAACTATGCGCTTCATAAATTGTGTACGCCGAGAGTTATTCTCTCCTCCATTATCTTGATTAATAAGCAGAGTCTTTATTTCTGGAAATCGCTCCCCTTCTGATTCCCAAAAATCTGCTAAAATATCAACAATAAAATCACTCGTTACTTTTGATTCTGTAAAATATAAAAATAGTTCGTCAAGCTCTGGAAGGAAGATACCATAAGGAGTGATGCTTGTTTTGGGGTGGAAGTCATGGTCATCAGTTTTTGTCGGCGCTCGATTTCTACCACCACGGTCAAATGAGCCGATATTGACACGAGCTTTTGCATCTAAACTTAAACGTAAAATGCTTGGGTCATCCAAAGCCTCTTGATGAACTATAGCTAATTGCTCAAAGATTGCGTCCGTTTCGGGAATTTTTTTTGAGGTTGAATTTTGGCAACCCGTTTGAGACGATATCCTAAATTATTTAACTTAACGCGAATTGTTTCTGAAGTTGGTAATTCTTCATCTGCATAACCAAATTTCTCAATTAATTGATGTCTCACTTGGGCAGCAGAAAGACGCATATAGAGTCGTTGACTTTTAAAACTTGGGTCTATCTAACTTTGACCATCAACTAACTTTTTGATATCTGATAAAAGATTTGGTAGATGTGATTCTGCTTTATAACGTCCTCGACCTCGATAGTTATCTATAC
>NZ_JAVRCP020000075.1:0-5401 GCF_034530675.2 Nostoc sp. DedVER02 | reverse complement strand
TGATTGCTTCTCTTACTTCTTACGACTTTATCCTTGAAGCCTTATTTAGCGCAGCTTCATAAAGAATTGGTATAACTACTAACTCTAAGCGTAAACAGCTGATTCAAAACGAGTTGCCAAGTCAATAATGTCCTGCTTACGAGCAATTTGGTTTATCCATTGTTTGGGAATATTTTCCACGCCGTAATAAATTCCCGCTAACCCACCTGTGACGGCGGCGGTTGTATCGGTATCTCCGCCTAAGTTGACAGCTTTCAGTACCGCTTCAGAATAAGACGAGCTATTTAATAAACACCACAAGGACGATTCTAAGGTATCAATCACATAGCCACCAGAATTAATCTCTTCAACTGGTAACTTGGCAATCTCACCACTAAAAATTCTGCCAAAATGCGGCTTCTCTAACAAAAATTCTCGGACAGAATATATTGTTTGGATATCTTGCAATGCTTGTAAATAGGCTGTTTGTGGGTCAGCCCCTTCTAGGAGCGCCACTGCAATAGTAATATAAATGCCACAGGCCATTTGCGATCGCGCATGAGCATGAGTAAGGCAAGAAACTTGATGTACTCGCGCCAGCAATTCATCCAGAGTTAAACTTTTGTGACAATAAGCCATCGGCAAGATTCTCATCAAAGAACCATTGCCATTACTATTTTCACTAGCGCCACCAGCTTTCAAGGGTGGAGTTCCTTGTTTCCAGTTCACAATTGCTAAAAATGTGGTGTTACCGATATCAAATACTTCGCCTTGAGCAGTCCAGTAACTTTCGTGATACCAGCGCCAGAAGGAATCAGCAATCGCATCTACTGAAAATCCTTCACAAAGACATTCTGCCAAGCAAAAGGTCAACGAACTGTCATCTGACCACGTACCAGCAGGAACATCCCAAGTTCCATAACCTAGCATCGATATGACTGGAGATTTTACTCTTTCAGCGCGGCTGGTGAATTCCACTGGCACACCCAATGCATCACCAACACATAAACCCATCAGACCAGACAACGTTTTTGCAGAGGTTAACATTGTTCAACCAGCATGAAACTTTTCTACAACTGATTTTACTTGCGAAAAGCCGGTTATCAAATGCTTGGTAGAATTTATAAGGATTTCCAAGAAATAAATTATCCAAATAAACGAACCACAGAGGCACAGAGAACTCAGAGTGAAGAGGAATAGAGAGGATTTTGCTATCGACTTTGGGTATTTGGAAGTCTCTAATTCTAAACTAGCTGTAGACAGCCCTTGTAAAACGCTCTGCTAAATAAATAATGTCCTGTCTACGGGCAATTTGGTTTATCCATTTTTGAGGAATATTTTCCACGCCGTAATAAATTCCCGCTAACCCACCTGTGACGGCGGCGGTTGTATCGGTATCTCCGCCTAAGTTCACAGCTTTTAGTACTGCCTCAGAATAAGACGAGCTATTCAATAAACACCACAGGGATGATTCTAAGGTATCAATTACATAGCCACCAGAATTAATCTCTTCAACTGGTAACTTGGCAATCTCACCACTAAAAATTCTGCCAAAATGCGGCTTTTCTAACAAAAATTCTCGGACAGAATATATTGTTTGGATATCTTGCAATGCTTGTAGATAAGCTGTTTGCGGGTCAGCCCCTTCTAAGAGCGCCACTGCAATACTAATATAAATACCACAGGCCATTTGCGATCGCGCATGAGCATGAGTAATCGCGGAAACATCATGCACCCGCGCCAGCAATTCTCTTAAACTTAAGTTTCGGTGACAATAAGCCATTGGCAAGATTCTCATCAACGAACCATTGCCATTAGTATTTTCAACCTTCCCACCTGCCTGATGGGGAACAACCCCCTGTTTCAGGCGCATGATTGCTGTGTGGGTAGTTTGACCAATATCAAAGACATCGCCCCGAGGAGTCCAGTAAGCCTCCTTGTACCAGCGCCAGAAGGAATTAGCTATGGCATCCAACGAATACCCCCGACAAAGGCATTCTGCCAAGCAAAAGCTTAATGAACTATCATCTGACCAAGTTCCTGGTGGCTGATTCCATGTGCCATAACCCTGCATCGTTGTCACTGGAGATTTTACTCGTTCAGCACGGCTAGTAAACTCTACTGGCACACCCAACGCATCACCGACACATAAACCCATCAAACCAGACAACGTTTTTGCACCGGTTAGCATTATTCACTCTCCACGATAACTGCTCAAATTTAACTTTATAGATTCCCTCTATAGCTTGTTGCAACAGATGCTACAGCCGAATTTTTCACAGAGGATGAAAAACTCGGCAAAAAATGTTAATCGAGTATTTTTTTTCCACTCTTCCAACATAGTTGAAGTTCCAAATATTGTGACAGTTTTAAAAGCGTCTATTTGTGGAACAAAGAATCTATGTCAAAAGACATTGAATGTAATTATAACAGCTAATTTATAATTCTCAAGGCTAGTTAGCCTATAAATTTGATGCATCAATAGCAATATTAGTTTAATAAAAACCAATATTTTTTTGGAACATTATCACACGATTTTCGACTGGGAATATACAAGTAAAAAATAAAAATTTTGGTAAAAACTATGAAACGCTTACTCAAGTCTTTCATCACAATTTCTGCATTGTCTTCCTTAATAGTTGCTCCTTTTGTTCTATCAGCTGGTCAAGCTTCTGCTGAAACCAAAAAGGGTACTGACGCTAGTTATATTGGTGCTGGTGTTGCAGCTGGCGTTACAAGCGGCGGACAAGGTATCAACAATGCTGCTACATTTGGTGGTAATGTTACAGGCCGCGTAAAATTAGGAACTACCCCATTTTCTGCACGCGGTAATGTTCTTTGGAGTGATAAAACAAGTGCTATCATTCCAGAACTTTCTGTGGATGTGCCTATTGCTAATAGAACTAATGCCTATTTAACTGGTGGTTATTCTTTTGTAGAAAAAGATGGCTCACCAACCCCTATAGGTAACAGAGATTCAGTAGTAGTAGGTGCTGGTGTTGAATCGGAAGTTGCTAACAATTTCCTCGTCTATACTAACGCTAAAGTCGGACTTGGTGCTTACCAAAATAGCGATGCTTCTGCTGTCACCATAAATGGTGGTCTTGGCTATCGCTTCAAATAAAAGATTATTGAGTCCTCAGTTACTCTATACTTTACTTAAGTACTCAGGACTTAGCACTAAAAACTCACTACTCCCAAAAGCTGGTTTTGTTAAGTGTTACATCACTGACAAAGCCGGCTTTTGCCGTGGTAAAATTAGATTATTCCTCATTATTCCGGCCGGATTACCGGGGATCGAGTAGCCGAAAGGTGCTGATTCGGTGTCTACGTAATGCTTTATTGAGAATACTATACAAGTCTAATGGTTAAATCTGCTCCTTCCCCCATCACTAACCGTAAACCTTCCAAAGTAGAAGGAATCAAGGAAAATAGTAATTTTTTGCGTGAACCTGTAGCAACTGAAATTCTTCAAGATACTACCCATTTTACCGAAAACGCGGTGCAGCTTTTGAAGTATCACGGTTCTTACCAGCAGGATAACCGCGACAACCGCACCAAGGGACAGGAAAAAGATTACCAGTTTATGCTGCGGACAAAAAATCCTGGTGGTTTAGTACCACCGCAGCTATATCTGGCTTTAGATAAAATCGCTGATGAGTATGGCAACCACACGTTACGCGCAACTACCCGTCAAGGTTTCCAACTGCACGGGATTTTAAAGAAGAATTTGAAGGCATCAATCGCCACTATTGTCAAGAATCTGGGTTCGACTTTGGGAGCTTGCGGCGACATCAACCGCAATGTAATGGCTCCACCGGCCCCTTTTAAAAATCGCCCAGAGTACCAGTATGCTTGGGAATATGCTCAGAATATTGCTGACTTGCTGACAGCACAAACAGGCGCTTATTACGAAATTTGGCTAGATGGGGAAAAGGCAATTAGTGCTGAAGAAGACCCAGAGGTTAAGGCAGCCCGACAGCGCAATGGGAATGGCACAATCATTCATGACAACGAAGAACCAATTTATGGCACTTACTATATGCCTCGCAAGTTCAAAATTTGCGTGACAGTGCCAGGGGATAATTCGATTGATTTGTATTCTCAAGACCTGACGTTGGTAGTGATTACCAATAAGAAGAAACAATTAGAAGGATTTAACATTTTTGCTGGTGGTGGCTTAGGGCGGACACACGCTAAAGAAGAAACTTTCGCTAGGTTAGCAGACCCTATTGGTTATGTTACGAAAGATGACGTTTACGACATCGTGAAAGCAATTGTTGCTACCCAGAGAGATTATGGCGATCGCACCGATCGTCGTCACGCCAGATTAAAATATCTAATCAACGATTGGGGTGTAGATAAATTCCGTGCCCAAGTTGAAGAATATTTCGGTAAACCACTCGAAGCCTTCAAACCCCTGCCAGAATTTAAATATTACGACTTCCTTGGCTGGAATGAACAGGGTGATGGCAAGCTATTTTTAGGAATTTCCATTGAAAATGGTCGAGTCAAGGATGAAGGTTCGTTTCAACTGAAAACCGCTTTGCGGGAAATTGTCGAGCAGTTCAATTTACCCATCCGTTTGACACCCAACCACAACCTGATTTTTTACGATATCGAACCAGATAGCAAGGAAGCTATTCAAGACATTCTCAGCCGTAATGGTGTCGGAGACGACCCTAAAAAAATCGAACCTTTAGTGCGGTATGCAATGGCTTGTCCAGCTTTGCCTACGTGTGGCTTGGCAATCACAGAATCAGAACGAGCAATACCGGGTATTTTGGAACGGGTTCGCGCTCTATTAGATAAAGTGGGTTTACAAAATGAGCATTTTGTGGTAAAAATGACCGGATGCCCTAACGGTTGCGCTCGTCCCTACTTAGCAGAATTGGGCTTTGTTGGTAGCGCCCCAGAATCTTACCAACTATGGTTAGGGGGTTCGCCAAATCAGACTCGACTGGCGCAACCTTACATAGATAAGCTGCACCATAATGATTTAGACACCTTCCTAGAGCCAATTTTTGTTTACTTTAAGAAATCTCGGAAATCTAAGGAAAAGTTTGGTGATTTTTGCGATCGCGTTGGTTTTGATGCCATCCGCGAATTTAGCGCCACCTACGAACCCCAAGCAGCCAATGGTGCAAACAAATCCCGCCATCGGGTGAACTTGAAAGAAGAGGTTTATAGCAAGTTAAAGGAAGTGGCCGTAAGCGAAGGTAAGCCGATGACTCAGTTAGTAACTGAAGCGTTAGAAGCTTACTTCCAGAATCTTTCATAAGGTCAATAATTAACCAAACCATAAATGGACACAGATGGATTTATCTGTGTCCATCTTTGATTTGATGTAAGAATTCAGGAGTCAGAATTCAGAATTCAGAATAGTTAAAGAATCAGGAGAACATTTGATGACTAAATATAC
>NZ_JAVRCP020000074.1:0-5511 GCF_034530675.2 Nostoc sp. DedVER02 | reverse complement strand
TTAATATCTTTATGAATAATGCGATGGCGGTAGAGTATATCTAAGGTGTTGCACAGTGCGATCGCTATCTGTAAAAATTCCGTGAGATTTCGTAGGTTTTCCCCTATTCCCCATTCTTTCAGAGAAATCCCTCCAAAGTCTTCCATCACCAACGCATAGCCATTTTGATACGCTTCGAGGCTATAGGTTTGGATGATTAGAGGTGAGTTGAGATTTTTGGCAATGGTGTATTGATTGCGAAACTGCAAAAGTTCGCTGAAACTGGGATATGGATTTTTCAGCAGTTTAATCACTACGGATAATGAGTCAGCTTCTCGATACCCTCGATAAACTAAGGTTCTAGAACCGTTGTAGAGTTCTTCACTGATGCGATATCCGGGAATACTGACAATAGTGTGAAGCATACTGCTAAATTTTTAAGACTTTCAGATTTAGTATTCCCAGAGGTCTGAAGTCTTTTACCAAAAATAGCCAAAAATTATACCGGAATTTCAATTACAAATTCTGTACCCTGACCCAGAACTGAATTAAAGCTCAATTTTCCGCCGTGGGTTTCTTCAACGATTTGACGAGCGATCGCTAATCCTAATCCCGTACCTTTACCTACACCTTTTGTAGTAAATAAGCGATTAAAAATCTTTTGTTTCACTTCTTCACTTATCCCTTTACCATTATCAGCGATCGCAATTTTAACGCTGTTATTTTCTAATGAAGTAGTAATCTTAATCCAGTTGGGATTGGCCTTAATTTCTGTAAAACTCCGCCCAATATTTGATTCATCCAACGCATCAATAGCATTTGCCAAAATATTCATAAATACCTGATTTAACTGTCCAGGAAAACATTCAACTAAAGGTAAAGTATTATACTCACTTTTTACTTCAATGGCTGGACGTTGATCGTTAGCTTTGAGGCGATGCTTAAGGATTAAGATTGTGCTATCGATACCTTCGTAGATATTAAATGGCATTTTGTAATCTTTATCAGCACGGGAAAAAGTTCTTAAACTGGTGCTGATATTTTTCAGGCGATCGCACGCCATCACCATTGAATCAATTATCTTAGATAAGTCTTCTATACTATAATCTAAGTCAATTTCTTCGGCATGATCTTTAATTTTATCGGTTGGATGAGGTACAGTTTTTTGATATAGTTTTAAATGTTCAACAATATCAGCAATAGTAGGTTTAGCTTGCTGGAGACTGGCATAAATAAAGCCCAAAGGATTATTCATTTCATGGGCTACCCCTGCAACTAAATTACCCAATGCTGACATCTTCTCACTTTGAATCATCTGTAATTGGGCTTGTTGTAAATCTTCTAAAGCTTTTTTCAATTCTTGGGATTTTTCAATAACGGCGGCTTCGGCTTGTTTGCGTTCTGTAACATCTAACAACAAGCCATCCCAAATAATTGAGCCATCAGCTTGTTTAATTGGACGGGATGCAGCTTGAATCCATTTTAATTGACCGGAAAGGGTAATAATTCGTCCTTGATATAGCCAAGGCTCTAAAGTTTGAGCAGAAATGGTAATAGATTCTTGAAAACGCGCCATATCCTCTGGATGAGCCAGAGAAATTAAGCTGCTAGCATCAGCTACCGCCTGCTCTGATGAGACTTCATAAATTTCATAACAACCAGTGCTAACATAGCTGAACTTGGCGATACCATCTGGTAAAAGTTGGAATTGATAAATCATCCCCGGAAGGTTTTCCGCAAGGTGGTGGAAGCGGGCTTCGGTGCTTTGTAAATTAGTGTACAATTGGGCATTTTCTAAGGATATTGCTGCTTGAGAAGAAAGTAAATTAATGACGCTGAGGCGTTCGCTAGTAAATACCCCTTGAGTTAAGTTATTTTCTAGGTAGAGAATCCCCACCAAATGCCCTTGATTAATAATCGGGGTACACAACACACTTTGGGGTCGATGTTCCAACATATATTTCCCAATTACCCCAGGAATATCTGTTTGGCAATTGTCTATAACAACTGTTTTTTGAGTATTTTTGACGTAATTGATAAGTTTTACGGGAATAAATTGACAATTGTCTAGTGGTTGTACTTCTAGAATTGTTTGTATTTTCTCATCAGCAATAAAGGTAATTGCTTGAACTTGCCAAATATCTTCTTTAGGAAGCAGCAATATGCATTTTTTCGCGCCAGAATTTTCGAGGATAATCTGGGTAAGGGTAGTGATAAGTGTATCTAATTCCAGAGAAGTAGAAATGGCTTGAGCGGCTTTTAGTACACTTGTAAAATCTAGGGCATCGGAAATACCAGTGCTATCAGTAGTAGAAGTGCGAGTGGATGAAAAATTCCCAAGAAAACTAATAGTTTCATCGTGTTTGAGGTTGATTCGTTGCTGTTGCAGGATAGATTGTAGTAGATGAGGATAGCGTTTTTCTAAGTTATCAACTTTGGCTTTCGCTCCCCAACGGGCGTAGCAATAGTATGCTTGGTGCATATATGCTTGAGCAATTGTTTCTTTGCCCCAGTCGAGATAAAATTTAGCTGTCAGTTCATTGCTGAGTGCTTCTTCATTAATAAATTCATTCTTTTTTGCAAGAGAAATTGCTTTGTCATAACATTCAATTGCCAGGATTTTTTCACCCAAAACCCGATGATGTTCAGCTTCTACTAAATACCATTTATGCAAATGATTCATGGGGGCATTTTGTGCCCACTTATGCAGAGTCGTTTGATGGGTTTGTACAACAGCAAGAATTTCGGCTTGCTCCTGTGGCTGTGTGGGGAAAATTGCTAGGTGTGTCAGCGCTGCATAAAAATGAAAAATGGGAACATAAATAGTTCCTGATAGCGCTATTAAATGAAGCTTTGCTTGGGGAATGTAGGTGAGTGCATCTGTGTAATTACCAAAACAGTAGGCAAGCAGCAGTTTGTAGATATAGGCTTCAGCGATCGCTGTTAGATCGTTATCCTGCTGGTGCTTGGGAAGCATTACTGTTTCATCGTAGACATTGCCGATTAAATGATATGGTTGGCTGACTGGTTCAATCAAGTTTATTGTTACTTGTCTGGCCATATCTACATATACTTGAGCCGAATATTGTTTTACCTGAGCCAATGCCAAACTATAATCAGCCATGTCTTGGACAAAACTATCCAATTCTCCACCACTAAAAAACCTGGCATTACTGTGGGTAGCCAGCGAATAACCAGCGTGTACGAAATTACCAGTTTCTATCCCAGCATGGTAAGCTGCTTTCAGAGTAAGGATTGTGACATTCAATCGCTCTTGGTGGTGCTGAATAAAGCAGCCAAACAGAAACATAACGACGCACTTAATCTCTTGGATATCAAATTTTTCCAGTAAATTTAAAGCCAATTTCCCAAAAGCATAGCCAGAGACAGCATCTTCTAAGAAAGCAGACATTACCATACCGTGAATGGCATAGCCAATTGTTGATGCCCCAGTGTTACCAGATTGGAGAGATAGAGTCACCATCGTTGAACTAAGCAAGGGCAATAAACTGGGCATTCCTTGGATAATTGGTGAAAACAACATTCCCAACAGTTGCATTGCTGCCTGAGTGGTGGCATCAGTTGTTACTGGTAAATCGAGTAATTCTTCAATTTGGATGTTTTCGAGTTGGGTGGCAAGGGTTTGGAGTGCTTTGCTAATCTCGGCTTCATCGGGTTCTTTGGGCAGTTCAACCCCCAATTGCCGAATGGCATTTCTGCCAACAGCGATCGCCTCTAACACATTACTTTGTAAAGTTTGCGCTCCAATTTGAATTTCGTAGATTTTTACTTTGTCGAAAATTGTCTGCGCCTGCTGCAATACCAATGCTGCTAGCTGCTCCATACCCTCAAAGTCACCATTTAAATAGGCAACTTCAGCAGCCATAGTATATAGATTCAGAGTCAATTTATATGCTTCTTGCCAGCAGTTTGTCTCTAATAGCTGAATCCCTGCTTGCAAATAAACCCTTGCTGCTGCATAGGCTGTAGAGTTTCTGGCCTTCAGTCCAGCTTTTAAATTCAGTTGAGCTAATGCAAGGCGATCGCTTGGTTGACTAATTAACTCTTGTCCCAAATTCAAATGCCCAACAATAACAAACAGTTTTTCCTCATGCTCAATCACAGAGGTATTTTGTAGAATTAACTGTCCAATTTTGAGATGGGTTACTTGTTTTTGCTCTTCGGGAATCAGGGAATAAGCAGCTTGTTGGACGCGATCGTGTAAAAACCGATAAGTCGGATTGGCTGCTTCACGATCAACTGATACGGTATCCGATTGCGTAAAGAACTTGTAGATTTCCGTTGTAGGAATAATCAGCCCTTCTTGCAATCCTCTCCATAAAGCTGTCGCCACATCTTCTAAAGATTGTTCGGAAGCGATCGCTAGTGTATGCAAATCAAATTGCGCCCCAATACAAGCTGCCAGTTTGAGAATATTCTGAGTCTGGGCAGACAATTTCTGCAATTGTAGCGCCATAAACTCGACCACATTATCGGTAATCGCTAAAGCTCTAACTTGAGCAATATCACACTGCCAATGTCGTGCTTCCCAGTTAAAAGTAATATGCCGATCTTCATGCAATGCTTTGAGAAACTGGGTAGCAAAGAAGGGATTACCTTGAGTTTTTTGGTAAACTAATTCGGTTAACGGTTGAGCCGCAGTATCGCTAACGCAATTCAGTGCATCGCTTACCAACTGATTCATATCCGCTAAACTTAACGGTTGCAAGCTGATTGTGTTAACCTTTGCCCCAGTTTTGACGATTTCATCTACGGTGAGGATGAATGGGTGAGCAGGTGAAACTTCATTATCTCGATACGCACCCAAGATTAATAAATGTCCCGTGTCTTCCATCAACAATTGCAGCAATTTCAGCGAGGCGGAATCTGCCCATTGCAAGTCATCCAAAAATATCACTAAGGGATGTTTTTCAGTGGTAAAAACTTGGATAAATTTTTGCATCAGCAGATTAAATCGATGTTGGGCAGCATTCACCGATAGTTCTGTGGCTGGAGGTTGAGTGCCGATAATCTTTTCTAACTCTGGAATGACATCGATTAAGACTTGTCCACTATCACCAAGGGCTGACAAAATTCTGGTTTTCCAGGCTTGCAGTTGTGCATTTGATTCACAGAGCAATTGCCCCATTAAATCTCGGAAGGCTTGGACAAAAGCGCTAAAGGGGATGTTGCGCCCAAATTGATCGTATTTGCCTTTGATGAAATAACCACGTTGACGCACAATAGGCTTGTGAACTTCGTTGATGACGGCAGTTTTACCAATCCCGGAAAATCCCCCCACTAGCATCAGTTCGGTGTCACCAAGACTAACGCGATCGAAGGCAGCAAGTAAAGTTTGAACTTCAGTTTCTCGACCGTAGAGTTTTTCTGCGATCAAGAAGCGATCGCACACATCCCATTGTGCAATTTGAAAGCTTTCAATCTTACCAGTTTCTTGGAGTTGAGTTAAACAATTTTCTAAATCAAATTTAATTCCTAATGCACTTTGATAGCGGTCTTCAGCATTTTTCG
>NZ_JAVRCP020000073.1:0-5812 GCF_034530675.2 Nostoc sp. DedVER02 | reverse complement strand
AACTTGACAGACTATTAACACAGACAAACAATAATTCGAGCAATTAATGTACCTTATAACTTCGGGAAGTGCTGTAAAGGTTTTTTCTTTCCCTTTTCCCCCGCCCCTTATCCCCAGAGTGGGCCCCACCTTCCCCTTTTCCCCTTAACCCGACAAGTATTGCCATGTGTATGGGTTTTAAATCCTCAGTTTTCTATAGTCCATACAGGCGGAATTTGTTTATGTAGCTGAGAATTCTATTGGCTTTGTTGCCAATTAGGTCTTAAGATTTTAGTAATATATTTGCTGTTTTGTTAGTAAGCCACACATTAATAATGAGACTAAAGTTAGTTGCTCAAAAATTGATAGGAATCGCAACAGTTTCGCTGACCACATTTATCACAACTGTAAGCATCAATCATCCTAGCTATGCTGAAGGGACAACTTTCTACTGTGGAAAGAGTAATGGTGTATCCATAACATTTGCTCGTACCCAAAATGGTAGAAAAGTGCCTATGATTAAATGGACTTCTCAGAACTATTTTTCGCAAGAGTGGACAGTTGAGCGCCGTTGTCAAGAAGTATCTCGCAGATTTCAAAGGAGCTATGACAATGGTACGCTAAAGTATATCAGGACTGGGACGCTGAGAGGACAACCAGTTGTATGTGCTGCAACTAAGGAAAATGCTCCTTGTACAGATAGCAGTTTGTTATTCACTCTCAAGCGTGGTAGTAATGCCAAAGTTACTCTGCGAAGGTTATTAAATCGCCGTGGTTTAGTAGCTGGAAGTGTATTGAATGAAAGCAGTGGAGACACTCTCAATATTGATTTTGATGTGTATTTAAATAACGTTACAGATGAGCTAAATAGTGAGTCGAATCAAGATTCAGGTAATACTCCTTGATGCAATGTCTGTGAGGGATTATGCATACGCTAATAATTTCAAATTACCTGTAAACTCAGATGGATTGGCATAAATTCATACTGGTTATTTATATTGCCAGTTTATCCCTTACGCTGTCAGCATCGACACCAGTTAAAAGTATTTCTGTCCCAGATAAAAGCCTTAATTGCAATATTTCCCAATCGGGGCAAATCTTTCACAATGCAGAGTCTATGACTGTCAAAATCTTATCAGCAGATTTTCTCGGCTCAGGAATTATACTACGAAAAAAACGTGCTATTTATACAGTATTAACCAATGCTCATGTGTTACAGGCAGGCGATCGCCCCTATCGCATTCAAACACCGGATGGTAACATTTATCCAGCTAATCCTCAAAATATGAACTTCGGGGAAGATGATTTAGCTTTATTGCAATTTCAAAGTACCAGCGCAATCTATGCTGTAGCATCCCTTGCATCTTCTCCTAAACACGGAGATGAGGTATTTGTAGCGGGTTTTCCTGCGACTGAGGAGGGTTTTCACAACCAAAATTTGACGTTCGCTACTGGTAAAATTTCGTTGGTACTACCCAAACCTTTAGAGGGAGGTTATCAGCTTGGATATACTAACGATATCAAAAAGGGGATGAGTGGAGGGCCATTGTTGAATTGTCAGGGTGAAGTTGTGGGGGTGAATGGAATGCAGGCTTATCCTCTGTGGGATGCTCCTTCTGTTTTTCAGGATGGCTCCCAGGCTGATGAACAATTACATCAGATGATTATTCGCCTAAGTTGGGCTATACCAATGGAAAAGCTTGTGCAGATGACACCAAAATCTACAAAAACTAAAGATTCTCCCGTTTTAAATCAGGCTAATAAGAGTGATGAGGGAGGAAGTTTGAATGATTAAATTTTACGATGCGATCGCACCAGCAATTATTGGAATAGCAATTACCTTTGTACAACCGCAATTTGCCGTGGCCCTATCCTCAAATGAGGTGGGTAAAATTGCCAAAGCAATCACCGTACTAATTGACAATCAAAATGGTTCGGGTACTGGAGTCATCATTCAGCGAGAAGGAAACACTTACATTGTCCTCACTGCCAAGCACGTAATCGAAACTCAAGCTAAATATGAAATTGTCACTCCAGATGGTCAGCGTTATTCACTCGACTACAAGACTGTGAAAAAGCTGCCTGAAGTAGATTTGGCAATTGTCCAGTTTACCAGCAAACAAACTTACACTGTTGCTAAAATCGGCAATTCAAATGCAGCGACAGAAGGAACTACAGCTTATGTGGCTGGTTTCCCACAAGCCACAGCCGCAATTTCTAGCACAATTTACAATTTCGTCGCTGGACGGATTACTGCTAATGCTTCCAAGCCTCTGCGTGATGGTTATGCTTTGGTCTACAGTAATGTTACTTTGCCGGGGATGAGTGGTGGCCCGGTGCTGAACGATAGAGGCGAATTGGTAGGAATTCATGGTAGAGCAGATGAAGCAGATATAGAAACCTCAAAAATCAATTCCACAATTGCTTATGTCAAATCAGGTTTTAATTTAGGCATTCCGGTTAATACCTTTTTGAGAATGTCAACTCAAGCTGGGGTAGATTTAGGCGTTAGTCCTCCCAGCGTACCAACAGCAACAGCACCGAAAGCAGACAACTTTTATATTCAAGGTGGCGATAAATACGATAAAGGAGACTTTAAAGGTGCGATCGCAGATTATACTAAAGCAATTAGCCTCAATCCTAAATATCTCGGTGCTTACAATAATCGCGGTCTTGCCCGCTATAACTTAGGAGACTTCCAAGGCGCAATTGACGACTATAATCAATCCATAAAAATTAATTCCCAAGATGCCGATTCTTACAATAACCGGGGTCTAGCTCGTTCTGCCTTGGGAGACAAGAAAAGTGCGATCGCAGATTATAATCGAGCCATAGAAATTAATCCCAACTATGTCTTTGCCTACAATAACCGAGGCATTGCCCATAATAGCTTGGATAATAGCAAAATAGCGATCGCAGATTTCAACCAAGCATTGAAACTTAATCCCAACTATGCCGAAGCCTACGGGGGACGGGGAATTTCGCGTTATCAGTTGGGAGATAAAAAGGGAGCGATCACAGATTTTACTACAGCTTTGCGAATTAATCCCAATCTTGCCCCACCTTACGCTAGTCGGGGAATTGCCCGCTTTGATTTGGGAGACAAGAAGGGAGCAATTGCTGATTTTAACCAAGCCTTACGACTCAATCCCGACTTGGCTCCAGCCTATACTGGTAGGGGGATTGCCCGTTATACCTTCGGAGATAAACAGGGTGCGATCGCGGATTTACAAAAAGCTGCTAATCTCAATTTAGAACAAGGGAAAACAGATGATTATCAACAGTTATTAGAGTTAATTAAAAAACTTCAATTATAAGGGTATGGAAAACACAACAAAAATATAGAAGAGTAGATTAGGTTGTTGCAGAATTTGCAGCTTTTACCCATTAGACACACAGCAAACGATCCAATTTCTAATTGACGGTATCGAATATGAACTACACACTCAAAAATAAACGCGCACTTGTCACTGGAGGAAGTCGCGGTATCGGGGCCGCCATCGTTAAGCGTTTGGCAGCTGAAGGCGCTGATGTCGCTTTCACCTATACCAGTTCGCCCGATCGCGCCAAGGAAATCGCCGAAGCAGTCCAGGCGCTCGGCGTTCAGGCTTTGGACATCCAAGCCAACAGCGCTGAAGCTAGTGAGGTGGTGGCTGCTGTTGAACAGACAGTAGAGAAACTGGGTGGCATTGATATCCTTGTGAATAACGCAGGTGTAGCGCAGTTGGCTCCTATTGAAGATTTCACCCTTGCGGACTTTGATCGCACCTTTGCCATTAATGTGCGTGCCATATTTGTGGCAACCCAAGCCGCAGTCAAGTATATGCAAGAAGGCGGACGCATCATCAACATTGGCAGCACCAACGCCGAACGTGTCCCATTTGCCGGCGCCTCTGTTTATGCCATGAGTAAATCTGCTTTGCAAGGGCTTGTGCAAGGGCTGGCGCGTGACCTTGGCCCGCGTGGAATTACAATCAATAACGTCCAGCCCGGGCCGATCGCTACGGATATGAATCCCCCAGAGGGTGAGTTTGCCGAAATGATCAAAAAGCAGCTAGCATTGCCCCGCTACGGCACTGCTGAGGAGGTTGCAGGGATGGTCGCTTATCTAGCTGGGTCTGAGGCAGCTTACATCACTGGTGCAAACCTAATGATTGATGGAGGGTTTAGCGCCTAACTGCCGCAGGTGTAGCGAATTGCAAACATCAACCCTCAAAACCATTTATATATTTGGTTAAAACAGCACCGTATAGCCGTTGGAGGAGTCCTGCTTGCTTGCGATCGCAGGCTGTAATGCCTCTGTTAAATCGCAGCCACCTGCGAATACCCCATTGGTTGTAAATCGAATGTCACTAAGAAAACTTAAAACCTCGTCAGGACAGGGTGTTAGGTATACATAACATCGTTCCCATTTGATGGGGTGCGATCGCTTATAAATAGAGCAAATCAAATCTTAGTTAATCAATTGGTTCTTTGGTGCAATCTTAAAAGCGGCTTGGCTAAAACGCGACTTGGTAAGGTGGAATGCCTGAATCAAATAGCTTTTGAACAGGCTCAGAAAATAGCAAAGCCTTCTAAAACTGGAGTGTGGAGTCAAGACAGACGAAACTAGCCTTGAAGCTAAAACCAGCACTCCAGTTAAAATTTGTCGCAGATTTCAAGCAGGCGCAGAACCGCCAAGCGCATTTCTGCAAGCATCAGCAGTTTCTGTGCCAAAACCACCAGCTTGAGCATGACGGAGTAGCGACTGAATAATTGGTATGGCAATACTCATACCAAATAAGGCGTTGAATCCTGCAACAACCACTGGTGCTGACAATATAACTGTAAATTCTGGAAATAACGCCAATACAGCCACTAAGATCAGAAAAACAATTGGTGTCGCAATACCTGCTGCCTTTGCAGCTTCCAAAATTAAATTTTTATACTCTTCAACAGTAATGTCGCCCCGATAAAGATCCAAGGAGTATGAAATCGCTGTGACTATAACTTGGGTAAGAATAGTAGTGCCTGTAGCAGTGATCCCCAATTTAGCAATTGTTCCAGAATTGCAGATAATAGAATCTACGGCATTGTAGACCCGAATATAAAACTGCTCCCCAACAGTCATAACTTCGGCTCCCCGACGGAGATTATCAGCGCCCACTTCCCACACAATATTGTTAGCACCATTTGAGCCACCTTGGGAGCGTGGAATAATATGGCTCCCATGTTTATCGCTCAAGAATTCACGGATAGTCCTTTCATTTCCTCCCAGCTTTGATGTGCCTGGAATTTTCTCAAACAGCTTCATCACATCTGTATCAGAGCGAGGTAAATCTCCAGTTCTCAGACCAGCACGATACCTCAATCTATATGCAATCTTGGGCATTTCTACGGCTAATTCCGCTGCTGTCCTCGGCAAGTTTTGCAATGCCTCAGCTATGGACAGGCTCGAAGTAGTCACACCAATAGCAGTTGTTTCAAATGCTTTACTGATATTTTGTACTGTTTGCAAACCTTGCTGTGCTGTTGCAGGTAGATTAGTAATCACATTAATACTTGAGGTAGTAATCTCTACAGTAGTATTTTTGATTCCATCAACTACTTCTTCTACCTCCTTCGCTGTATTATTTGCTGCTTCTTGCGCTTTATCTTTGAGCGTATCTGCCAAATTTCGTGCTTGGTTAATGAAATTCATGTTTTAGTAAACTGTTGTTTTAAAGATTTTGTATTTAGTTCAGCTTCTCCCCTCAAAGCTAAGAATTACATCGGCATTACAGCACTTCCTGCTGCTATGAGGTACAGATACTTGGAATGCTATTAGTCAAGCTAGTAATTAAAAGTTTGTAGT
>NZ_JAVRCP020000072.1:0-9145 GCF_034530675.2 Nostoc sp. DedVER02 | reverse complement strand
TCATAACAAAATTACTAAATGCACCCATCTATAAGTTTGACGTAGTTTGGCGCATCTTCATACAGAATTGGTATTAGGACATCAACAGATGATGAAACTTAGATGCAAAAACACTTTTTACCCAGTCCCCAGTCCCTTGCTATAAATTCACTTCCTCTCAGACCTTTTTAAATTTTGGATTTTAAATCATTCAGTCCAAAATCCAAAATTTAAAATTCGGTGAGTGGTGCTACTTGACTTCTATAAACGAGATCATGTTATCCAAGTCAGATCCAACAGAATTATAATTACCAGCACTAAATTCACGGCATATACCACCAGTTTCATGTTGGCATACACGCACCACTGTACCTGGCGGTACACTTAATGAGCTAATAGTGTCATTCCCAACAACATTTAACTCACCTTGGTTGGCTTTGTATACCCCTGGGGTTGTGGAAAAAGACTGGGAAACTCCAGTTAAATTAGGTTCTGTGTAGACCTTAACCTCTGATTGCGGATTGACCTCTATAAACGAGATGGCGTTATCCAAGCCAACTCCAAGAGATTCATAATTACCAGCACTAAATACACGGCATAGACCACCAGTTTCATGTTGGCATACACGCACCACTGTACCTGGTGGTACACTTAACGAGCTAATATTGTCATTCCCGACAACATTTAACTGACCTTGGTTAGCTTTGTATACTCCTGGACTTGTGGAAAAAGATTGGGAAACTCCAGTTAAATTAGGTTCTGTGTAAACCTTGACTTCTGATGACGATGTGGAGGAGAGCTTGTAGATAGTACCGCTATAATCATCCGAAATTAACAAATTACCTTGCAGATCGACTACCATATCCACGGGTCGCCCCCAGATTTCTTCCGTTCCTGGAACTTTCCAACCGTTGACTAAATCGAGCTTTTGCCCTGGAGTGTTTGTCGTAGTGTCCCAGGGGAAGTAAGTTATTTTGTAGCCTACTTTCGTCTGCCGATTCCATGAACCATGTAGCGCTACTACTGCCCCAGTTGAGTACAGGCTGGGAAAATTAGTATTTTGTAAGAATGTTAGTCCCAAGGGAGCGGCATGGGCCTGCATACCCTTGGTAATTCTGTCCATTGCATCGCAATTAACATGTCCATCTGCATTGTATTGATAGTCGCGGTCAAATGGCATATTGTTGAGGCCATTTGGCGTGTCAGGATTGGGGTTGCAGAATGGCCAACCGTAGTTACCGCCATCTCGGACTTTCGTGAACTCCTCTGGCGGGTGGTTGTCTACGTAAGAGGGGATAATCTTACCATAATTGCCAGTGCTATCGTTGAAGGGATAGGCAATGTTATCTCGATTATTAACGACTACCCAAAGGTCATTTGTGCCGGGTAAGAATGCTAATCCTTCGGCATTACGTAAACCTTGGGCAAAAAGCCGCTGATTGGTTCCAGTCGCGTCGTACTGGTAAATCGCACCACGCACTGGGTTACTTACAGTATCTTCCTTGCAGGCATTACAGGTAGAAGCGATCGATACGTACAGTTTGTGATTAGCATCAAGGGCGATATTTTTCAGTTCGTGACCATAAGCGCCTTTGAGTTCCGGTGTGCTGCTGTCTGGTAAACCAGTTACAACGATTTGACGATTTTTTGCGATTAAGTCTCCAGAGTTGTAGATGAAGCGGTTAATTTGATTACTCTCAGAGATATAAACGTATGTGATGCCATCAATTGTATGAAATACAATGTCGTGTGGCTTGCTTAGACCTGTCGCGAATTCGGAAATGATTGGGTCGTTGCTGCCATTTGCCCGGACAATTAACACTTTACCTTTACTTGGCTGTGATACTAGAAGATCCCCATTGGGAGCAACTGCCATAAAGCGGGCAAGTTCAATGCGAGCATAAACAGAGATGGAGAAGTTGGGTGGTACTTTTAAATAACGGTTAGTATCAAAGGGCCAAAAGGTCATCGTACTAGGCACTTTCACCAGGGTGTCAACAGAGGCAGCTGGCGGGTCGGCAAACGTTGCGGTAGAAGCAACCTCTAAGGACATCAAACTAATTAGCGATGCAGATAGTATGCGTCGAAGAATCCGTGTTGGGTTTAGAGCAAACATAACGATTCTGAATTTCCCTGTAGTATGATGGTGATTTATGTTACACCTTAATTTTAACTATTCAATTTTTCTGAGAGCCTCAACAAAGATTACTCAGGGTAATAGTTTTTGAGAATACTTCGTTAGATACATTTAATATTTATATCCTCGTATTTCATTTACCAACTTGTTGCGCGGTAAGCATTGCTACCTCGTAGCGATCGCTATGAGGTAGCAACGTAAGAGGTCACACTCTCCCACTCGACGGGTTAGTGGGGCGATGTTCGCTGCTTCATTAAGAGGGGACTCAATACTTGGGAATGGGAAAAGGTTATCAAAGAACATTAATGATAGACACAAATTTCACAAGGTATTGTTATTATCTCGTAGAAAGTGATTTAGTGAGCGATCGCAATTAGTATGATTGTGCCTTTGATCGTGCGATCGCACAGAGAGTTGTGTAAGAAAAGAGCGATCGGGGTTAATAGTGCTACAAATTAGCCGACCCTACTTATAAGCAGTATTATTTCTGCAATCACCCTGAAATTCGGAAACATTACTCAAGTTAGTGGATATACTCGTAGTCAAAATCTCAACAGAAGCGAGTATTATGCCAGACTTCTTAGTTATTTGGGGTGTAACTCAGGCCGCCGGGTTGATTTTTAAACCCATTCTGGAAGACTTAGCCAAGGATGCGGCTAAAGATTGGGCTAAAGATTTATTAAAAGGCATCCCTGGCAATATTTTAGAGAAACTTAAGAAAGAAGACATAGAAATTGCTGCGGGGAAAGCCTTAAAAGAATTTTTACAACTGGTGCAGGAAGATTTAAAAGGTGGAGAACTTTCTGAAGATGAAATCAAAAAGTATACGCAGCCGATAAAGCAATTTCTCAAAAATCAAGAAGTCAAAGAGATTTTGGGAAATGCCTTTAAAGATAATAATCCAGCTATAGATACTAATAGATTACAAGAGATTTGGGATAATATTAATGTTTCAAATCCGTTACCAGATGATTTTAACTGGAAGCGGGTTGCTAAGAAATATCTCCAAAAGGTTAAAGAGATTATTCAAGGTATTCCTGAACTCAGAGATATTCACGATTCCCAAAATCTGGATAAAATCAAATACTTCTTAGAAGGCAATGCTCAGAAAATTACCACATTTGATTTAGTTAAATATCAAGAAGGAATCCGGGAGTGCTATGGCAATCTCAAGTTAGATAGCTTAGATACTAGCGGCTATGCCTATAACGAACTGAAATTATGGCGGATTTTTACTGCTCAAAATGTCCGGGAAACTCATCAAGTTTTAGCGCAAGTTCACGAACTGCCTAAAGAACATCTTAGACGGCTGCGAGAAAGCGAGCAAGTAGAAGCTGTTGAATTAGAAGAATTAGAACGCCACAAACGGGTTTATTTTGAACAACCGATCCGTTCAGTTTTAGATGTTGTCAATAAAAAGCAAGATTATAAATATATTGTGATTTTGGGCGATCCTGGTTCGGGTAAGTCTACATTGTTGCAATTTCTGGCTTTGAATTGGGCAGAGTCACCACTGGATAATGTTATCTCATTACCAATTCCGTTGCTAATTGAATTACGCACTTATATGCGGCGACGGGAAGATAAAGAGTGCAATAGTTTTCTCGAATTCTTTCATCAATGTAGTGGTGCAATTCATCATCTCAATCAGCTTGAACTAGATAAACAATTAAAAGCTGGTAATGCCTTAGTGATGTTTGATGGTTTGGATGAGGTATTTGATCCTGGTAAGCGAGAGGATGTAATTACTGATATTCATCGCTTTACTAATGAATATCCTGATGTGCAGGTAATTGTCACTTCTCGGATTATTGGCTATAAACCGCAACGATTGCTTAATGCTGAGTTTCGCCACTTTATATTACAAGATTTAGACTCAGAACAAATTCAGGATTTTATCTACCGTTGGCATGAGTTAACTTTTACCGATGCAGTTGATAAGGTGAGAAAACGGGAACGGCTACAAAGAGGAATTGCAGCTTCCAAATCTATTGCAGAATTAGCAGGAAATCCTCTACTGTTGACGATGATGGCAATTCTTAATCGGAATCAAGAGCTACCAAGAGATAGAGCAGAGCTTTATAATCAAGCATCGCGGGTACTGCTACATCAATGGGATGTGGAGCGCGTTTTGATTGAAGATAAGAGGTTAGACCCCAAGACGATTGATTATAAAGATAAGCAAGCGATGCTGCGTCAGGTTGCTTATCTGATGCAAACTGGTGAGAAAGGTTTGGCAGGGAATTTGATTTATGAAAATGATTTAGTCAAAGTTCTGACTGATTATCTCAAAACTATAGAATTTGATAAACCCAGAGATGTTGCGCGGGTGATGATTAATCAACTGCGGACTCGTAACTTTATGTTATGTTTTCTGGGCGCGGATTATTATGCTTTTGTGCATCGGACATTTTTAGAATATTTCTGTGCTTGGGAGTTTGTCTGGCAGTTTAAAGAAACGCAAACGCTGACTATTGAGGAACTTAAGAATGAAGTTTTTGGCAAACACTGGCAGGATGAAAGTTGGCATGAAGTATTGCTGATAATTGTAGGAATGATTGAGCCAAGATTTGTTGGCGAGATTCTTGATTATTTAATGGCGCAAGATGGTGAAGGGGAAAAGTTTGTGAATCTTTTTTTAGCGGCTAAGTGTCTTGTAGAGGTGAGAAATCGCTCGTTAATTGCGTCAACGGCTAATAAATTACTTGACAAGCTAAAAGACTTAACTAAATATGACCTTTGGTACTATTACGTTCTTTATCATGATGGAGAAGAAACTAAGCTAGTTAAAGAAATTCGCACTCAAGCAATCACAGCAATTGCAGCAACCTGGCAACAATCTCTCGACACTAAAACTATCCTCAAACAATGCGCTACCCAGGATAATAACTGGGATGTGCGAAATGCAGCAGTCCAAGAATTAGCCAGGAATTTCAAAGATGATCCTGACGCCAAAACCATCCTCAAAGAATGTGCTACCCAAGGTGATAAGTCTGTGCGACGTGCAGCAGTCCAACAATTAGCCAGGAACTTCAAAGATGACCTCGACACTCAAACTATCCTCAAACAATGCGCTACTCAAGATGATGACAACGATGTGCGACGTGCAGCAGTCCAAGAATTAGCCCATAACTTCAAAGATGATCCCGACACCAAATCCATTCTCAAAGAATGTGCTACCCAGGATGATAGCTACAATGTGCGAGGTGCAGCAGTCCAACAATTAGCCAGGAACTTCAAAGATGACCTCGACATAAAAATCTTCCTTGAGCAATGCGCTACTGAAGATGATGACAACGATATGCGACGTGGAGCAGTCCAAGAATTAGCCAATAACTTCAAAAATGACCCTGGCACAAAAATCTTCCTTAAACAATGCGCTACCCAAGATAATAACTGGGTTGTGCGGTGTGTAGCAGTACAAGAATTAGCCAAAAACTTCAAAGATGACCCCGACACCAAAACCATTCTCAAACAACGCGCTACCCAAGATATTTATTACTATGTGCGACGTGCAGCAGTCCAAGAATTAGCCAAAAACTTCAAAGATGACCCCGACACCAAAACCATTCTCAAACAACGTGCTATCCAAGATAATTATTACTATGTACGACGTTCAGCAGTCGTAGAATTAGCCAAAAACTTCAAAGATGACCCCGACACTAAAACCATTCTTAAACAACGTGCAACCCAGGATGATAACGAAGATGTGCGACGTGCAGCAGTCGAAGAATTAGCCAAAAACTTTAAAGATGACCCCGATACCAAATCCATTGTTAAACAATGCGCTACCCAGGATGATAGCTACAATGTGCGAGGTGCAGCAGTCCAAGAATTAGCCAAGAACTTCAAAGACGACCCCGACACTAAAACCATTGTTAAACAACGCGCTACCCAGGATGATAACGAAGATGTGCGACGTGCAGCAGTCGAAGAATTAGCCAAAAACTTTAAAGATGACCCCGACACAAAAATCTTCCTCGAACAATGCGCTACCCAGGATGATAGCTACAATGTGCGAGGTGCAGCAGTTCAAGAATTAGCCAAGAACTTCAAAGACGACCCCGACACAAAATCCTTTCTCAAAGAACGCGCTACCCAGGATTATAGCTACTATGTGCGACGTGCAGCAGTCGAAGAATTAGCTAAGAACTTCAAAGATGACCCCGACACAAAATCCTTCCTCAAAGAACGCGCTACTCAGGATGATAGCTACTTTGTGCGACGTGTAGCAGTCAGAGAATTAGCTAAACAGTTTAAATATCAGTTTGAGTTATTTGAAATTTACCACCACTGCGCTGTTAATGACCCCTTTAAGGATAGCCATGATCCTCCCTATAACTCCAACCCTCGGCGCATTGCACTTGAGATAATTATCAAGCAATTTCCTCAGCATCCTCAGACTTTACCACTGTTGCGCGATCGCGCCAAAAATGACCCAGATGAGCAAGTGCGGGAGTATGCTCAGAAAAAGTTGGCACAATTAGAGAAGTAAAAGAGCGGTGAAAATATGAACAATACAGAAGTTCGTCAGCAAATCAACCAATATCTAGATGGATTATCTTCTGAACGCCTAGAACTGGTTGCTGACTTTTTAGCGTATCTCGCAGATAAAGAAAGTGAAGATGCTACTCAAGAGTTGCTTAATATCCCTGGATTTATTGAATCCTTTGAAAGAGGTAAAAAAGATATTGCTGAAGGTCGGGTAAAAAACTGGAGAACAATTCGGTCTGATGTATAACGTTGTGTTATCTGCCAAAGCCGAGGAGATTTATGCTATGGCAGACCAAGCCTTAGCCAAAAAGGTTGCTAGGTGCTTTGAGCAACTAGAACAAAACCCTCGGTTTCATCCTAATGTTAAACCTCTTAAAGGTGACTTTGCGGGTTATTATCGCTATCGCATTGGTGACTATCGAGTAATCTATCAAGTTGATGATGGAACAAATCAAGTTATGGTAACTACTATTGCTCATCGACGAGAAGCTTATGAATAAATATGAAATATACAATCGTGATTCAATGGTCTTCTTCTGACCAATGTTATGTAGTTTTCTTACCTGAGTTTACGCATATAATGCAGCCTTGCACTCACGGAGAGACTTATGAAGACGCTCTTAAAAATGCTCAAGAGGTTTTAGAAATGCTGATTGAATTATCTTTGGCTGATGGTGAACCTCTACCAGAGCCTAAAACGCTAGGAAAATCTTTGGAAGTTGCATAGATAAGCAAACAGAGTAATTGTGCGATCGCTATTGGGAGGTTTTTAAATGCAACCGAATTTTGAAGCGATGACTGGTAAAAACTGGAGAACAATTCAGCATATCAGATTCTATTAGTCCAGTAATTTGGTTGACGCTGAAGGTGCATGACTGCAACTATTAAAATTTGCTGCTCTCTGATGGCATAAATGATTCCATAAGGAAAACTAGCTACGCGGCAGCGTCTTGTATTCTTTGATAATTGAGTCCATGCTTCTGAAAACTGTTCAATACGACTGATAGCGCGTTCAACTTCGGCAAGAAATGCGTCCCCCATCTCGCGGCTAATATTGTCATAATAAGCAACAGCATCATCTAATTCTTGTTTGGCATCAGGATGAAAATCATAAGCCATTACTTTCTCCTGGAACGCAGTTCTCGCAACACCTGTTCACCAGAAATTAGAGTAACTTCGCCTTGTTCAACGGCTTGAAATCTTTTCTCTGCTTCCTCTGTCCACAGAGCATCAATTTCTAGTTGATTTTCAGCATCCAGACTTTTAAACAAATGTTCAGCAAGCATTGCTCTTAACCCTGGAGGTAATGACAATGCAGCATCGAAGATTTCATCATAGGTGTTAACCATACTTTTTCAAATTCAGTAGCAGGTTATTTTCATTATAAAAGTAACGTTGTAAATCAGTAAAATTAAATAAAAAGAGCTAATCTCATGACTACATCTGTAAATACAACCAAAGTCTACGACGAAATTATAGATTTTATTGCTGCTGGAACCACCCCCCAAAGTGTTATCGATTTCAAACTCTCGGATGCAGCCAAAGACCGTTTAGAGGATTTAGTTTATCGGGCAAAAACTGAAGGTCTTACTGGAAGTGACCAGCGAGAGTTAAATCATTTCCTCACGCTAGAGCATATTATGAGGTTAGCAAAAGCAAGAGCTAATCAGTACGTTAACCCTAAGTGAGTATTCAAAGTGTCTCGTCTATATATTAATGCAGAACTGGGGCGTTTAGTTTGCGATCGCGCTGCCCATCTATGCAAGTATTGTTTATATCCAGCTTTCGTGTAGGTTGGGTTGAGGAACGAAACCCAACAGTTTCGGGTTTTGTTGGGTTTCACGACCTTCAACCGAACCTACAAATTTTCTAAAACAGATAAATAAATAGGTTATGATGTGCGATCGCATCCACCAATGGGAATTCTATACTTAGCAACACTTGCTACTTCACTATTAAAACTCCCAAGGTAAATATACGATGGCCTATCAAAATATTACAGCGTCCCTTTCTCCACAAGATATCCAAGAAATTAAAGCCGCGCTACAGAAAGTCCAACAAAAGCTACCCTTTTTAGTTACTCTCAGCCCTGAAGAACGCCGGAAGGTGGTGAAAATGGGCGACAAAAGCCTAGCCTTTGTGAATAATAGCGTCACTGCTGCTCAGTCTAACCGCGAAATCCTTCCAGCCACTTTTGACGTTGAAGAACTTGTTCGAGATTATCAATTAGCCGCAGCGCTGACTGAACTTTTAACCTCAATCCAGCAACTCAGCGAACAGGTAGATGATACCCTAATGGCTGTCGGTAGTGAAGCTATGACTAGCAGTTTGACTGTTTATGATTACGTCAAGACTGCATCAAAAAAGACTCCAGGCTTAAAAATTGTCGCTGAACAGTTAGGCGAACGCTTTAAAGCCATCAAAGGTAGACCTACTAAAGCTGCCTCTAGTTCTTAAGCCTCTGAACTCCATTAATGCACCTCTGAACTCCATTAATGCACCTCTGAACTCCATTAATGCACCTCTGAACTCCAT
>NZ_JAVRCP020000071.1:0-11436 GCF_034530675.2 Nostoc sp. DedVER02 | reverse complement strand
CTTGTCCATTGAGTCAGGGATTTTTTGTCCGTAGCGCATCCGCCGATACCAAACTGAGGAGACTTCACTTAAATCTAACTTCTGTTCGCCATCAGTAATAATTACTCGTTCAGTAACGCCAGAGTAAATATCTAGTTTTACTTCAGTGGGATATCTGTCTGTATCAAACCGAAATGCTTTTTCTCCTCTAGCCTCAATTTCTTTAATAACTAAAGGAATGCTTTCGTTGTCTTTACTAAACGTAACTATTAATACGGTCATAATTGAGTTGCGCCTAAGATACCCTACAGTAATTGACTTTCTTAATTACGAATTACGAATTAGTACAAGAGCATCTGCGATCGCACTTGCAATTGGTAAGCCTAAATCCTTTTCGAGCATTCCCCACTCCCCCACAGGGTTGATTTCCAAAAAGACGTATTCGCCTGATGGTGTAACGATGAAATCTAAGGCTCCAAACAACAGCCCAATTTTCCCCATAAAGGCTTTGAGACGGCGAATTACTTCATCAGGAAGCTGGTGATGTTGCCATGCACCAACTTCAACACCAGGTTTACGCCAATCAACTTTGGCTGCTGCATACACATCTGCATTTAGCGCCCCCACGAATACATTACCATTTACATACACCACCCGTAATTCCTGTTGCTTTGGAATTTGCTCTTGAAAAACCATTGGGCAATAGCGCAGTGATTCGGCATCTTCTAAATCTTTTTCCTTGACGATGCTGGTGTACATAAAAAACGAGGAGTTAGCTTCCATACTGCGGGAAAGAGCAGTTAAGAGCTTACTGACCATTTTGCCGTTGACTTGCCCAAAAAACTCTCGTGCTGCTTGGGCTTTATTGGTAACAAGAGTTTGGGGAATAACAAAACCTACTTCAGACGCAATCCGCAGTTGACGCAGCTTGTTACTTGCATAATCTATCCGCTCTAAATTATCTACCCACGTAGCCCCCTTAAGACTGTCCCAAAAACCATCTAAAGTTGCAAGTGATTCTCTAATGCAAGCATCTCGGAACTTTGGCGCTAATTCTTGACTCAGTTGTGGTTCCCAAATGCGACGCATCCATACAGCTTGCACCTGCTCTGTACTGATACAGTGATTGTTATATTCTATAGTGTGGTAGCTTTTAGACTTGTCAAAATGTGCTGTTAATTGCACTTCTAGAGGAAATTTATCAGTATCTAGACGGAATGATTGTACCCCTTTTTTTGATAAAGCTTCTGCTACTCTATCTATTGTGAAGAAATCACCACTATGGGTGATTAGTAAAACAACATCACGAGACAGGTGCATAAAATATACTTTTTTGATAATTCTAGGAGGTAGCTATTCAAGGAGTAGCAAACAAATTGCTTTTTAGAAACTCAAACTTTTAAAAAAATTAGGGAAATGGAAAAAGCAATCACCTCCATGTTATGGAAAAATAATATGAAAGCGATCGCCTACGGCGGACGCTCTGCACCATCGCGTTTCTATGAGTAGTTTTTAGTTATTTGATAACTCTCTTAAATTATGATTCCGCCAATTATAAGGTATCCCCTTGACAAGAAAGATACTTTCAGATGCAGAAGACTAAATTATTTATCTTCCAAATCTGAAGGAAACTTGTAAGTCCAAGGAACCTCTGTTCCTTCAGTAGCTTGCTCTTTCAAGAAACGTGCAAAGAATGGTAATGCTACAACATTCACTGTTTTTACTGTCTTTGTAGACATAGACTTTTCCTTAAAGTAAATTGCTTTTTCAAGTAAAAATATATCATTAATTCAGTATATTTTCAAGGTCAGTTAAGACAGTTAAGAAGTAATTGTTCTAAGGGAGTTAGGAAAGTTAAGAAAGTTAAGAAAGTTAAGAAAATATTATTTAATAATTATTAAGTTAAGTAATCAAGATCAAATTATAGTAATTTTATTTGATTATTGAACAAGTAGGGGTGAGATCGCCGAAATCATCATTAGTAGTTAATAACATTTTTAAACCCGCCCCTACTCTTGCCTGTTTTCTTTGCTGTTAACTTCTTTCATACATAATTATGTTTAATAATAAACCAGATTCCTATTACACACCAGTGATATAGGAATCCGGTTTGATTGCTGAAAATATACGTAGGATGTGAGCGCGGAGAGTACGGCATCAAACTCTTGATACTAGTGCGTTACGAACTCCGTTCTAACACACTCTACAATATTTAATTTCGTTCAGAAATCAAATACTAGTCCTATAAGTCATTAGTGAACAACAAAAACCTCGATTTTTTAAAAATTCGGGGTTCTGAACAAGGACGATTTTTAAAAATCAAAATAGAAAACTATTCTTTCATAGGTGAGAATTCAACAGACTTAACAGATTGTCTAACCGCTAAACTCTCAGCCATTTCAACACACTTGAGTTCTTGTCATAGCGGTACGTCAAGCCATCCCTAGTAGTAATAGAATCTCCTTTGCTTGCCTTACTTCTAATAGTGCTAATAGAATAGTTAGTTAATTCACTTATTTCCTTATGAGAAAGTCCTTCGTTTGTGATTGTTTCTGTCAATATTTGTGATTGATTTTGCGACTCATTATTAGGCGTGCTTTGAATATTTATTGCTTTTTGATTTCGATAATCCTGCACAGTCACAAGTTGCCAACTGGAATCTTGTGAAAGTTCCAAAACCCATTGATGATAATCAAACAGACTTTCCCGATGCCCAACACTGATAAATGTTGTTTTTGTTGATTGTAACTGTTGATATAAACTTCCTTCATTTTGCAAATCTAAAGCACTCGTTGCTTCATCCAATATAGTAAAGCTAGGATGAGTAACTAACAGCCGTGCAAAAGCCAAGCGTTGTTGTTCTCCTATCGATAATATATTCTCCCAAGGAACTTCTGTATCAAAGCCATCAACTCGACTCAATAAGTTTTGTAGGTTGACCTGTTGCAAAACTTCTTTGAGTTCTGCATCAGTCATTTGACGACTGGTATTAGGATAGAGCAATTGTTCGCGCAAAGTTCCCAAAATTATGTAAGGACGTTGGGGTAAAAATAAAACTTCTTCTAATGGAGGTCGCACTAAACGGCCAGTTCCCGCATTCCACAAACCAGCGATCGCTCGCAACAAAGAACTTTTACCTCGACCACTTGGGCCAACAATCAATAAACCTTCTCCCGGTTGAACAGACAACGATAAATCTTCAACAATTACCTGTTCATAGTTGGGTGTTTGTAAGGTGACATTTTCAAAAGCAAGATGCTTTTCTTCTATTATTTTAATGGTGCTTACATTCTCCGGTTGTTTGGTAACATCTTCTAACGCACTCGAAAACTCAGCTAAACGCTCAACGTAACTCGAAAAATTTCCAGAACTGCCAAATGCAGTTATTAGTTCTCCCAAAGCAGTAGCAAACATAAAGCTAGCTACACTAGCTTGTCCAACTTGTCCGAAATCAATTTCACCTTTAATATACAAAGGCGCAAGTATGAATAACATAAAAAGTTCTATAGCAACTTGATATGCTCTGTTAAAAATGTCTCTATTTCTCTCCCAATCAATCTTGCGTTTAATGTTTGTGGTCAACTTAATAAATCGGCGTTCAATTATATTTGATTCTTGTTTTTCTCCCCGAAAAAAAGCTATTGATTCAGCGTGAGTGCGAACATGAGTTAGGCAGTAATTATAGTCAGCTTTAGATTCAATTTCTGCTTGATTAATACTATTTAATTCTTGATTTAAGTAGACAGCAATAAAATTGCCTATAATCGTGTAAATAACCAGAGCAACAGCAATCTGTTGAGAAATTGACCAGATAATTGTTGCAAAAGTTATCATTTCCAGTACTTTTTCTAGAAAAGTAGCTGAAAAATAGAGGACATTACTGGTAATTGGTTCAATCTCTTGGGATAAACGTTGATCTGGGTTATCAATATCAGCTTTAAAATTAATTTTATAATAAGCACGCTTGCTTAAATATTTATCTAAAATCTGATTATTAAGCCATTTGTACCAATCAAGAGCAATTTGTTTTCTAACAAATCTAGAAAATCCTAATAAAAGCGTTACCAAGACAAGTCCAGCAGCATAATAGTATATAATATTAATAAATTTAGAATAATCTTTTTCTTGAAGTATGATATCAACTATGTAGCGATTAATAAAACTATTAAAAGCAGTTACACCTACAAATGCAATTATTAGTAATATTAAGAGAATAAGCATTCCCCATGCACGAATTACGTCTGAGAATGCTCTTTGTCCTGGCTTTGTTGGATACCAGTAAGGCCCAGCGATCGCTTTGGCATTTTCCCAGAATTGGATAAAATCTGAAAAAACATTCTTTGAGGGTTGAGCTTGAACAACTTGTGTTGGCATATTTGAAAAATAAATTAAAATCTTTTATCAACTTTAATACTTATTAGTGTTGAATAATCAGTCATAAGTACCGAATGAGTAACCCCAATCATGGCTAATTTTTTAACTGATATTACCTAATTGTTGAGTGCGGCTCAAAGCGGTAAGCACTGCATTAGAAATAACAGTTCGCATACCACCTTTTTCTAACTCGTAAAGACCAGCAGCAGTCACTCCCCCAGGACTTGTTACCTTGTTTCGTAAAACTGCTGGATGTTCACTCGTGTGAAACATCAGTTCTACACTACCAGCAATCGTATGCAATGTTAGTTCTTGGGCTTGTGTCCGGGTTAAACCCATCTGAACGCCAGCATCAATCATCGCTTCGATGTAGAGAAACACAAATCCAGTCCCCGCGCTACTCAACGCCGTTGCCATATCAAGGTAATGTTCATTTTGGGTAGTAAATTCCTTACCTAATGCTTGTAAAATGACTTGGGTATGCGATCGCTGTATCTCTGTCACACTTGATGATGCACTCCACACTGTAGTCCCATGACCAACTTGTACTGCAATATTGGGCATTGTACGGACAACAGCAGGATGATTCAACCCTTGGCACAGAGATGAAATACTCGCTCCACTCACAATACTAATTACTAAAGCATTAGGTGGAATTTTATCCTTAAGCATACCCAGAACTTCTGCTAAAACCTGCGGCTTCACCGCCAATATCACAATATATGCGCCAAGAACCGCTTCTATATTGGAGGTTGTAGTACGTACTCCATATTCCTTTTCTAAATGAAGGCATCGCGCAGAAACTGGATCGCTGACTATAATTAGATCGGCTTTGGGAACAATTTTTGTTGATAACAATCTACTAATTATCATTTCGCCCATCGTGCCACCACCGATAAAGGCAATTTGTAAATCTTTGAGCATATCTTCTCCCTATTATCTAAGTCATTTGATATATTGGCATCAAGACAGATTAGGTTGAATCACAGCTTTTAATACAGAGCCTTGCTCTACATCTGCCAGTGCTTGATTAATTTCTTTTAGTGTATATGAACGACTAATTATGCTTGACCAAGCAATATTTTTACTAGAATCGCTATGACGTTTTAGTAATTCAATCATTCTGTAAAAATGGCTGAAATCAATTCCCCAAGTCCCGCGAATATCAATATGTTTTAGATTAATCTCTAAGTGTGGATTGATGAGAATTTCACCCGTGTTTGTGTAATGCCCGACAATAACATAGCGGCCTCCATTTCTGGTCATATTTAAGCCCTCTTTGACAGCAATAGGAATCCCTGTAGCTTCAATAGTGACATCAGCACCGTGTCCATTTGTTAATTCCAAAACCCGCTCAATATGTTGTCGTGGCTCATCAGTTTTAATTGCAAGGGTTTCATCTACACCGAAGGATTTTGCAACTACTAATCGGCTCTCAAATTTATCAATTACAATTACTTTGCCCGCACCTGAGAGCAAAGCTAGAATTGCCACACTCAAACCTACAGGCCCGCAACCCTGTACCACGACAACATCACCAATTTGAATCTGCGCTCGATCGATAGCGTGTAGTGCAGTTGGTAAAGCACACCCCCCAGCAATGAATTGCTTGGGTGAGACTTCTTCGGGTAAAGTGAGAACTTTGACTCCTGGTTTGAGGTAAATCAGTTCAGACCAACCGCCCAGCAACCCATCTTTGGCTGAGTAGGTGACACCATAAACTTTGCGTTTTGGACAGCGAGTGGATGCTTTGGCTACTAGACAATACCAGCAGTTGTAACAGGTTTCATGAACATCTAAAAAAGTAGCGATCGCTCCAGGCTGAATTAATTTACCATTGACATCATTAACCTGCCCACCTGTTTCCACCACACGACCAACTGAGAAGTGTCCAGGGATGATGGGATATGGTACTCCCTCTAAACGCCCATGTAGTAAATGTACATCAGTTCCACAAACCTCAGAATATAAGGTTTCAAGAATGATTCCACCCTTTTCTAGAATCGGCTCTGGTAATTGTTGCACTTCAACTGCTTGATTAGGTGCAGTCATCACAGCTGCTAAGGGCATGAATTACTCCTCACTATAATTTACCAAATTGCTTCTTGCTTCTTAGTTATTTATCACATTCAAGACCACAAAATAATTTCACCGTTAGGTAGTAATCCGATCGCAGAGGTGAAAGTCACACGTTGTCCATCCATCGGTTCAACGGTGTGATAGTTGCGTGTATTGAAAATGAACACATCTCCTACATAAGGTTGGAAGGCGATCGCGTCTGCATCTGCAATTACTGTATCACCATAGCCGTAGGAATCGAGTTTATATTGGTCATCTCCTGGTTGCCACTGGCGATCGTAAATGCGTGTTTGACCATGATTGCTTGGAGAAAATTTCAAGTACAAATTCCAAGAAAGTTGATAAATAACTGTACCAATTTCCCATTTTGATTGTTCTAATGGAGCATAATCAATATGAAGTTGAGTACCCCGCTCTATTTTTCTGATCAGTCCTGCATAATAACTACCATAGAGTGGTTCCGAAGCAATTCGTACAGTCGCACCTGTACACTCTCGAATTTTCACCATTAAGCGTTCTAATGGATTAAAAGAGGCTGCCATAATGCAGTCTCTTAATTTAGTTGTGCGTTCTACTGCTTGAAAATAAGCTGCTTTACTAATGCGATTATATTCAAACACGGTGATACCAATTCGCTCAATTTTGGGATTCACATTTTGATAGCAGTCAAAGTTGAATAATTCAGCTTGATTGACTAACATCTCACACTCTTGGGATGTGGCGAATTCCCTTAGCCGAATTAAAGGAATTCGGTTTTCCAACAGCATTCTTAAAGACTCTGTAGTTAAGGGATACTCTTGCTTTTTATCCCAAACCTTGGATTTAATCTGGTTAGAAGTAGCAGTCATAATACCATTCCTTATATTTAAATTTGAACTCACATGAACTCACTTAATATCTACAGGATGTTGGTTAGATAAGAACTTGATAGGGCGAATCTGATTATCAAAATCAGGTTTATATTCATCGCCTCTAACTTCTTGCGCTTGCTCAATGCAAGCTTTCAACTGTTCCGCTAAAACCTGAACGTGGGGCAGATTCATCATCGTCACATGATTACCTGGGACAAAATGGACATCCACTGGTTCGACAGAAAATTTGCTCCAGCCCCAGTACAAATCCTGCAAAATATCAGAAAGTACTTCACTATTAGATTCATCAACCTTGACGACATTATCCTTGGCGCGTAAGAGAGTAACTTTGGTTGGATAAATCTCTTGTGGTACATAATTCACCATAGCGTTAGCTTTGAGCAGTTGCACCATATTATTAAGCTGCGTAATTTCATCGTCAGGAGGTAATATATCAGCATCTTTTAACCTTTCTAGAACGTATTTCAGCTGATCTTCCCAAACCATAGATTGAAGAGTATCAACAGAACAATCCATCTTTTTCCCATAAACAACTTCGATTGTGTCTGCTAATTCAGCCAACCATTTAGTGTTATCCAAATCAAACGCTGATGGATTTTTCTGATTAAATGGTGCTGTAGTATCAAGAATGGCAACTAAAGCAACCTTATGACCTTTACGAAGTAACTGTTGCGCCATTTCAAAGGCTAATTTACCGCCAAAAGAATGCCCTGCTAAAAAATACGGCCCCTGTGGTTGAACAACTAAGAGTTCTTGAATATAACGGGCGGCTACATCCTCAACTTGGGTAATTAGTTCTCCTGCTTCACCAGGAGCAATTGCTTGGAAACTGTAAAATGGTTGGTCTGCACCCAGACAACGGGCTAAATCATACAAGTAAAAGGGATAGCCCGCAGCCCCAGGAAGACAAAACAAAGGTGGCTTAGAACCGTGCGGCTGAAGTATTACCAAGGGAGATCCACTCTTAGAATCTGAATCGAATGGTACAATAGTTGCCAATTGTTCAATAGTTGGATTTTGGTAAAGGCTGGCGATCGCAATATCTTTATCAAACTGCTTTTTAATTTGAGCCATTAAGTAAGGAGTTAAAAGAGAGTGACCACCGAGGTCAAAGAAATTATCTTTTACTCCCACCTTGTCAACTTTCAAAATTCTTGACCAGATTCGCGTTAGTTCCAGTTCTACTTGGTTGCGTGGAGCAACATATTTGTCTGAATTACTGCTGTGTAAATCCGGTACAGGCAATGCACGGCGGTCTACTTTGCCGCTAGGAGTTAGTGGCATTGATTCCAACATTACAAAAGCGCTTGGCACCATGTAGTCTGGTAGCTTTGCTTTCAGGAATTGCCGCAGTTCATTGATTGTGGGTGTACAGTGCTGATGTGCTACCACGTAAGCAACTAGCCTTTTATCACCCGGAGTATCTTCGCGGGCAATGATACAACATCCCTCCACATCTCCATGCTGGCTCAGTACTGCTTCAACTTCTCCCAATTCAATGCGGAAGCCTCGCACCTTAACCTGATTGTCAATGCGCCCCAGGTATTCGATGTTGCCATCCGGTAAATAGCGGGCTAAATCCCCTGTTTTGTAGAGGCGTGAATCAGGGTCAGTGCTAAAGGGATTGGGGATAAATCTCTGTTGTGTTAACTCTGCTCGATTGAGATAGCCTCGCGCCAAAGAGACACCACCAATATGCAATTCTCCTGCTACACCCACGGGTACAGGCTGTAAATACTTATCCAGGATGTAAATTTGCGTGTTAGCAATGGGACGACCAATCGGAGGCAGTAGTGGCCAAGCCTCTACTGAGTTGTTCAGAGTAAAAGTGATGATTACATGGCTCTCCGATGGCCCGTAATGATTGTGCAAAGTACAATCAGTTAGTTTGCTTAACCATTGAGAAATCGCGGGAGTAATCTGTAACTGTTCCCCAGCAGTAATGATTTCCCGCAGATGACTATTAACTAATTCACTACCAACAGCAATTTCAGCTAGTTGCTGTAAGGCTACAAAGGGAACAAACAGTCTCTCAACAGCTTTTTCTTGGAGAAAACCTAACAAAGCTGAGGTATCTCGGCGCAATTCCTCCGTAATTAAGAACAATGTGCCTCCCGAAAACCAGGTAGTAAACATTTCTTGGAAGGAGACATCAAAGCTAATAGGAGCAAATTGCAGCGTTTTTGCTCCAGTGGAAATTGTATTATTTTGCAGTTGCCACAGAATTAAATTGCAAAGAGCAAGCTGATTCAAGGCTACACCTTTAGGCTTACCTGTAGAACCAGAGGTATAAATTACATAAGCCAAATTAGTTGCTTGCACATCAGAGATGAGATTATCCTCACTTGACTGAGAAATCATCTGCCAGTCAGTATCTAAACAAACAAGTTTTGCTTGATGCTGAGGTAATCTGTCGAGGAGTGAATATTGGGTTAGCAACACTGAAACTTGAGCATCTTCTAACATGAAAGCCAAACGCTCTTGAGGGTAGTTTGGATCGAGTGGCACATAAGCCCCACCAGCTTTGAGAATGCCAAGTAATCCTACTACCATATCTAGCGATCGCTCTACACAAATGCCTAGCAGCACATCTGCGGATACTCCTAAAGACTTCAGGTAGTGCGCCAACTGGTTAGCACGGCAGTTTAACTGCTGATAAGTGAGTTGTTGATTTTCAAACTCCACCGCCACTGCATTGGGTGTACGCTCTACTTGTTCCTCAAACAACTGATGGATAGATTTATCACGGGGATAATCCGTCAGAGTATTGTTCCATTCAACTAATAACTGCTGTTGCTCTGTCTGTGATAGCAGAGGCAATTGCGAAATCCGCTCCTCTGGGTTAGCGACAATTCCAGAGAGCAATGTCACAAAATGTCCAGTCATCCGTTCAATTGTACTGGCATCAAATAAGTCAGTGTTATATTCCCATACACCCACCAGTCCATTCACAGTGTTCTGCATTGATAAAAACAAATCAAACTTGGCAGTTGCGCTTTCTACTGGCAAAGAACTGATAGTTAAATCAGCAAGCTCTATCTCAGACATAGGCACATTCTGGAGGGTAAACATCACTTGGAAAAGTGGTGTATGACTGAGATCCCGATCTGGCTGCAATACTTCTACCAGCATTTCAAAAGGTAAGTCTTGATGAGCATAAGCATCCATTGCCATCAATCGAACGCGACCAAGTAATTCGTTAAAGCTGCGATCGCCTGATAAGTCAGTACGTAACACCAAAGTATTGACAAAAAAGCCAATTAACCCTTCAATTTCATTACGATTACGGTTAGCAATTGGCGAACCCACCAAAATATCTTCCGTACCTGTGTAGCGGTAAAGTAGCGTATCAAACGCTGCCAACAACGTCATAAAGAGAGTACAACCTTGCTCCTGGCTCAATTTTGTCAGCTTATTGCTTAACTCAACTGAGAGTGCAAACTCAAGATGTCCACCAGCGAAAGTCTGCACAGATCCTCTGGGTCGGTCTGTGGGCAGTGACAACAAGGCTGGTGCATCTTTGAGTTGCTGTTGCCAGTAACTTAGTTGAGTTTGCAGTACCGAGCCTTGCAACCAATTTCTTTGCCACAGTGCATAATCTGCGTACTGAATCGACAGTGGTGTTAAAGGCGACGGCTCACCTTGAGAGTAAGCGTTGTACAGTGCTGCTAGTTCTTGGATAAACACACCCATTGACCAGGCATCAGAGACAATATGGTGCATACATACACTCAAAACGTGTTCAGTCTCGGACAGCACAATTAATGTTGCCCTAACTAATGCTTGATTTGTTAAGTCAAACGGTTGATTAGCTTGTTGTTGCGCTAATTGCTGTGTAGCAATTTCTTGTTCAGTTGTTGATAAATGCTTCAAGTCAACAACTGAAACTGTCCAATTCCTTTGTGTTTGAATAATTTGAGTTGGTTTGCCATCAACTATCACAAAGTTGGTGCGTAAGGCTTCGTGGCGATTAATAATTTCATACAAGCTTTGTTCTAAGGCAACTTGATTAAGTGTTCCGACTAGACGCAAAGCCATAGGAATGTTGTATATGGCACTGTTCGGCTCCAACTGGTCTAAAAACCAAAGACGCTGTTGAGCATAAGACAGTGGAGTCGGAGGCCAAGCGGGT
>NZ_JAVRCP020000070.1:0-13101 GCF_034530675.2 Nostoc sp. DedVER02 | reverse complement strand
AGGGCAATGCAACAAAGATGCAGAGCGATGCAACAAACGTGCAGATGCAAGAGATTTGTGTGTACACCGTAGCCAAAAAGAGGGAGAAGAAAAGAATGATAAAACACCTTGAGGGTAAAGTGGCGTTGGTAACAGGTGGTACACGGGGAATTGGCAAAGGAATTGCTATTGGGTTGGGTGAGGCTGGGGCAACTGTATACGTCACCGGCCGCAGCCTCAATAACTCTTCGAGTGATGTGGTTTCAGGGAGCCTTAGTGAAACCCAATCAGCTATTGACGAAATTGGTGGTATATGCATTCCTGTTCAAGTAGACCACAGCGACGATGAACAGGTACGTTTACTATTTGAGCGCATCCAAGATGAACAAGATGGACAACTCGATCTACTAGTTAACAATGCTTACTCAGGAGTTCAGGCAATAAGAAACTCTTTAGGGCAGCCCTTTTGGGATTGTGAACTAGGTATTTGGGATGCTAGCCACAACGTTGGTCTTCGTAGCCACTATATTGCGAGTGTTTTTGCTGCCCGAATGATGACTAAGCGGAACTCTGGACTAATTTGCACCATTTCCTCATGGGCGGGAATGTCCCATTTCTTTAATACAGCTTATGGTGTTGGTAAAGCAGCGTGCGATCGCCTAGCAGCTGATATGGCTGTTGAATTAAAACCCCATAATGTCGCTTCTGTTTCCATTTGGCCGGGTATTGTTGGGACTGAGCTTTTTTCTAGTTTTGCTGCTGAGATGAATGAAACCAATACTACAGAGCAAAAAAACTCATTAATTAGCGATCGCTACAACTGGGAAACTCCCTTATTTACTGGACGGGTAATTGCTGCACTTGCTGGTGAATCAAATATCATGCGCCATACCGGACGCGTGCAGATTGTTGCCGAACTAGCTAGTAAATATGGAATTGTCGATGAAAATGACGTAGGCGTTCGCGCAGCGTCTCGTAGAGAAGCCCGTCGTAGACATCGTCCCGCATCTCTACGTTCTTTACGTTTTGTGCTACCGACTGCATTGCCAATACTGAGAAACTACTCATCGCTCATACCCGATATTAAAATACCGTGGTCACTGTTATTATTAAATGCCCTTAACTCACCTAAAATTTAATGGGCATTGGGCATTGGGCGGAAGTTAGAAAACTTGGTTTATCCACCTTTGATACTCATGAACAATAATATGTAGTCAAAAAACGAACAAAATAATGGTAGATAACGGAGCGAATTAGGCTTTGAGCAAACCCTGTGGGCAGTTGCAGGTAACCCGTGGGATTGTATTAATAACAAGTGTGCCATTCACCTATAGAGATTGAGCCACGTATACCATCGAATGCAAAATTTGTGCGGGTAGAAGTGATGGTAGTTTTGATGCTGATAATAGTGATGCTGAAAGCGATATTTTTGCAGTCAGGACAGTTTCAAACTTCTACTTGCTCTATCTTTACACCCGTTCCTTGGTCTAATTCTATGAACTTTGGCCCGGCGATCAGAACTACAATCATCATTAAAAGACTCGTCACCATGATGATGCTCACGACGCTGGGATCTTCAAAATTACTTGTAGCTACTAATAATGCTGCGGCAAAATTACGTTGAGCGGTTCCTACTCCTAGCACTCGTTGGGTATCGATACCAGGGCCGCCCAAAAGATAACCGACGCTAAAGGAGAAGACTATGAAAACAGCACAAACGAAAATTGCACCTGTTTGTAATAAGCCAATGATATCGTTAGTGTGAACTATCAGCCTGACCACTAAACCTAAAAGTAATCCAGCATTAGATAATTTGAACAAAATCGGCTGGATAATGGGAGCGATCGCACTCAATTTTGCTTTGATGAATAACCCAAGGATCAATGGGCTAACCATCATTAACAATAAGGGTTTGGCAATGTCCCAGGAGTTAATTTGCACACCTTCCACTACTAAGGGTAGTACAATCGGCATATAAAAAATTGTGCCCAGCATTAGCAACATCATTAATCCCACCGAGAAAGCTATATTGCCTTTGACTATATGGGCAAGTTTAGGTAATGCTGGAGGCCCTGATGCTACTGCCATAATCAGTAAACCATCTCTGAGAGGTTCGCTTAAATGTACTACTTGCAATAGTAAATATACAAAAACTGGCACTAATACAAAATTTGTCAGCAGCGATGAGATAACTAAGCGAGGGTTGCGGAGTGGTTCCCAAATCTGTTGTACGGTGAGACTCAACCCTGCACCCAGCATGGTGAACACAATAAATGTGAAAAGTGCGAGTTTATCGATTAGTGACAAGATTTCGTTCATGATTTTTTTTCACGCAGAGGGCGGAGGGGCAGGGGGCAGAGGAAAAGGTTAAAGGTTAAAGGTTAAAGGGAAAAGGAATAAATTTAATCTTTCCCCTTTTCCCCTTACCCTTTTCCCTTTCCCCATACCCAATGCCCAATCCCTATTACTTCAATTCCAAGGTGACTTGCTGTAAGTTGCCGGTGAATGCAAAGGGTGTTTGGTAAGTATCTACCGCAGGTGTCCCAGTATCTTGACCAACATCAAAGGTTTCATCTAAACCAAATCGGTAGCCTACAGTTTTATCAATGCGGCCTTCAGCAACCTGCCGATCGTTGATCGAGAGCTTACCAGTACCGCCTGCTCCCGGAGCGCCACCGTCATAAGTAAAGTCAAATTTAATTTGAGATTTACCGATCGCAATTGGTTGAGAAGATTGAATGATTGTGCGATCGCTATTGAAGAAGTTGTAAGCAAAGGTGGGTTTACCTTCTTGCAAGAAGAAACTCCAACCCGCAAAACGTCCGCCTTGGGTGACTAAAACGCCTTCAGTACCAGATGAAGCAGCATCCACATCGGCAGTGATGCTAAAGGAGCGATTCTTAATATTGGGAGCGCTGCCTTCGGGAATCCCTGCAACAGATGTGTAATAAGTAAAGCTATTGCGTCCTGTGATTCTGTTGGAACGGATTTTGACATCAAACCGTTGAAGTAAGCGATCGTCCAAGGGCAGAACTTTGTATTTTTCTGCTTCTTTCAGAAATAGATTTTGTAGTTGCGCTAACTTGTCAGGGTTCTGCTTGGCTAAATCGTTGGCTTCACTGAAGTCTTTGGTAATATCGTATAGTTCCCAATTATCTTGATCGAAGGTGGTTTTGGAGACACGCTCCCAAGGTAAGCGTCCATGACGGGCGGCTGCTACCCAACCTCGATCGTAAATGCCACGATTGCCAAACATTTCAAAATACTGGGTTTTGTGATGGGATGGTACAGCAGGATCGTCAAAGCTATAAACAAGGCTAGTACCTTCGATGGGTTGTTGTTTTACACCGTTGACTACCTCTGGTTCTTCAATCCCCACAGCTTCCAGAATTGTAGGCGCAATATCAATTACATGATGAAATTGGCTCCGCAGTCCACCACGATTTTTGATGCGTTGGCGAAGCCCGCCGGAGGCATCGCCCCAAGCCACAACTAAACCATTGCGGGTTCCGCCGAAGTGAGAAGCAATTTGTTTTGTCCATTGAAAGGGGCTATCCACTGCCCAAGCCCAAGCTGCATGAAAATGATTGAAGGTTTTTGGCCCACCTAAATCATCAAAAGCCGCAAGAACTTCTTGAGGACTTTCTGCTACGCCATTAAAGACTTTTAATTCATTGATACTACCTGTTAAGCCGCCTTCAGCACTCGCACCATTATCGCCGGCGATGAAAAAGACTAAGGTGTTATCCAATTTACCCAGTTGATCGATCGCGTCAATAACTCTACCAATTTGTGCATCGGTATGACTGAGGAAACCTGCAAATACTTCTGCCTGACGCGCATAAACTTTTTGCTCGGTGGGAGTGAGGGAATCCCAAGCCGGGAGTTCCGCTGGGCGAGGGGTCAGCTTAGTATCGGCGGGAATTACACCCAAGGCTAGCTGACGAGCAAAGATGTCTTCGCGTAATTTATCCCAACCTCGATCGAATTTACCCTTGTATTTGTCGATCCATTCCTTGGGCGCATGGTGTGGGGCATGGGTTGCGCCAGTGGCAAAGTAGGTAAAGAAGGGTTTATCAGGAGCGATCGCTTGCTGGGTACGAATCCACTTAATTGCATGGTCTGCTAGATCGGGGGTGAGGTGATAATCAGGGCGATTTGGTTTCTGAATATGTTGGGTATTTTCCACCAAAGCTGGACTCCATTGATTGGTATCACCGCCCAGAAATCCATAGAAGTACTCAAAACCTAAACCTGTCGGCCAGCGATCGAATGGCCCTACTGCACTGGTTTCATAGTCTGGGGTATTGTGCCATTTGCCAAAGGCTGCGGTGTTATATCCATAATTTCGTAATACTTCAGCGATCGTTGCCGCACTTCTAGGTAAAATCGCAGTATAACCTGGATAGCCTGTAGCTAACTCCTCAACCACACCTGTATTTACAGAATGATGGTTGCGTCCCGTAAGCAATGCGGCTCTGGTAGGAGAGCAGAGTGCTGTGGTGTGGAATTGGTTATAACGCAATCCCCTTGCTGCTAGACGGTCTAAATTAGGCGTATCGATCGCGCCGCCAAAGGTGCTGGTTTGTCCAAAACCGACATCATCAAGCAACACCAGCAATATGTTTGGTGCATTTTCTGGAGCCTTAATGGGTTTGGGGAAGTCTGGTTGGGATTCTTTGTAAGTAATGCCAATTTTGCCTTGAAAAGATGGTTGGGGTAATGGCAATTTTTCGCCGTAGTCTGCCCAAGCAGGTAGAGGTAAGAGACTAAAAAATATTAGCGTTAGGGCACTCAAAAAGGCGATCGCACCAGAAGTTAACTTGAGAGATGCATAAGATTTCTTGCAGAAATGGGGGAAAGGGGAAAGGGGAAAGGGGAAAGGGTAAGAAAAACCCAGAGGCTTTAATTTTTTTTCTTTCCCTATCTTGCGCTCTCTTACTTTTGTAAGAGGTCTATACAAAGGATCTCTTTTGTGAGGATCAGTCATAACAATTTTGGATTTTAGATTTGGGATTTTGGATTTATGGCTAGTGTGCTGTCAGGCAAATTTTTAACTAGCCGAAACCCGATATGAGTAGTTCCCGTATCGGGTGATTCTGACTCCCGCGCCGCCGGACGGAAGCGGCTACAGTAATTGGGAGCGCAGAGATACGATCCCCCCTTAATTACGTGTAACTTTGGTTCATCTGGCTTTTTGGGATCAAAGCTTTGATTTAAGGCAATAGGATTAATTCGATCAGATTTGCGTAGGCGTAGCCCGCCGTAGGCATCGCGTCCGATTTGAAAGAAATCAGTAGTCCATTCCCACACATTGCCGGTCATATCATAGAGTCCATAACCATTGGGTGCAAAAGAACCGACGGGAGCAATGCCCAAATGACCATCAGCTTTAGTGTTGAAAAAGGGAAAAATTCCTTGCCAAGTGTTGGCTCTATGTTCAGAATATTCATTGCCCCAAGCATAAATTGCACCATCCAAGCCACCACGGGCGGCATATTCCCATTGAGCTTCCGTAGGTAAGGATTTTCCTGACCATTTGGCGTAGGCTAGGGCATCTTCGTAAGCTATGTGAACAACTGGATAGTTGGATTTGCTAGCAATCGCACTGTCTGGGCCAAAAGGATGTTGCCAATTCGCGCCAGGAGTCCAATGCCACCAACTCAGAAAGGAAACTTCCTTGACACCCGGTTTTGCCATCTCAAACACTAAAGAACCTGGTAATCGCTGCTCATCGGGTAAATCGGGAAACTGTTCTTCAGATAAGGGACGCTCTGCAATTGTCAGATATCCTGTAGCTTTGACAAATTCACAAAATTGTGCATTTGTTACCTCATATTTATCAATACAGAAGTTAGTCACCGCTACATCTCCAGGCGATCGCTCTTCCACAAAACTGGAATTATCAGACCCCATTTTGAACGTTCCTCCTGAAATCATCGCCATACCTTCGGGACAGGGATTGACTGTGGCTGCCAATGCGGTTGTATTAATGAATAAGAGTGCGATCGCTATTCCCTGAATGAATATTAGTGTGAGAAAGCAATATTTTTTTCCATTTCTAATATTCTCAATTTTGCTACTTCTAATTGAATGCCTGTAGTTCATCAATAAGATTCAAATTTTATTCAAACTTATATTATTTTGGATTTGAGATGAACAATCCTCCTTTTTGTTGTATTTTTCGGTAATCTTTTTCTCGCATTACATTATCTGTTGTCGAAAAATCTGTACTTTATAACAATAAATTTTCAGAAAATTTTCAATGATACTATGCAAAAACTGTTAACTCTAAAATTAGGTTAATTTACAACAAAGATATCTATTCTGAAATAAAATACTAAAAACCGATTGACTTAGCGATGTTTTGTCTGATATTGATAAATTACATCTTGTGAAAACATAAGTCAAGCACTATCTATATTTAGCTACGAAAAGGCTTAACACCACCTCAGTCAGATATTGGTGTAGCCACAAAACCAGTTTTGATACCCTTCTTAAACCCAGTTTTTTCATAAAACTGGAGTACTTCCTTGGTTTGACTTCCACTTAGGAGCATTACTTTGTAACAATTATGACTCCATGCCGATTGTAAAGCATGATATATCAGGCGCTTTCCTACACCTTGGCGACGATAATCGGGATGAGTAATTACATTCTCAATTAGTCCATAGGGACGAGCGCCCCGCGTCAGATTAGGGACGATCGCCAAAATACAAGAGGCAATTAAGTTTCCCTCCCAGTCTGCTACAAAGCAATTAATCTTGCGATCAGTCAATATTTCGTTCCATATTTTCTCAAGAGTTGATGTGTCAGGTAAGGGAGCATCTGTTGGGTTCAGATGTTTATACAGGTCTAGCAGTGCTGATAATTCATCTTGCTTAACGCTGCGTATTAAAATATCCATAATTTATGTGAGTTTTTAAATTGCTTTATAAGCCCATATTTCAAACTTAGCCTCAGAGGAGAGATTAGTTTTCAAAGAACCATAATGATTGATACAAAATTCTTCAAATTCATTTATTACTAGATGAAATATATCATCTGATACTTGCCAACATAAACCGTATGCTCGTGCTTTTAAAAAACTTAGTAGCTCTTCAACTGTATTGCTAACTCTCCATTCCTTAGCTACAAAGTAATTTGATACGTAACCTTTTTGCTGTAAATATCCTTTTATATCTATTTTGTTCGTTACTATATTAATGCTCGGCAACTTTTCCTTTTTTCCTTCATGTTTAGATAATATATCTCGAAAATATTCTTCAAATTCTCGTCTTGCTGGTGGGGTAATCCACTGACAATTAAGATAAAAGCCTCTAGACTTTAGTACTCGATCAATGTTGTCTAAAAATACTCTCCAATCAGAGACAGTATGGATCATGTGGACAGTCAATACAACATCAAAACTATTGTCTGGAAAAGGTAATTGTGAAGCATCACTGTGAATCAGTTTCAGATTAGAAGGAGTGACATTTAATTTTTGACGGAACTGATCGAGCATTTCTTGAGAAGCATCAATTCCTGTCACAGAATAACCCCGTTTGACAAGAGGGATAACATTTAACCCTGTGCCGACACCTGGTTCTAAAAAAGAGGTTTCAGGTGTGGCACAAGTAAGCTTAAGAATAAAGTCGGCGACTTCTTCTGCGACTGATTCTGTTAGCCAGCGTGTTTGGTCATAGATTTGTGCAATATAGTTATAGTAGTTGGACTTTTTCATATCTAAAATGGGTGTGGAAAACTGACAAGACTGAAGGTTTAAATTTAAACGTAACCAAGCAATCTACACGAACTTAGGCAGAGTATTCTGTTGACTCCAATCCTGAGAGATATATCGCACTACACTATCCGCTTGATTGGAATCAATTACATGGGTTGCGTAGCGTTTTAATTCTACAGTTGCATTGGCAACAGCGATTGCACAATCGGCTATGCGAAACATTTCAATATCATTGTTATGATCGCCAAATAGGGGATCAGCCGGGATACGCGCAAATCGGGACACATTGTAAAGTTTTGTAACGGAAATGAACTGAAGGCGGAAAAGCTAAGAAAGCGTCTGTAGTCATAACCGACAAAGCAAAAACAAGGTTTCTATATGCTAAATAGTCTTATTTCAGGATTTTCCACACTTGCCAGGCTTTTTCAAGCAAATCAACAAGGCATCAAATACATAATGAAAACCGGAGGTGCGGGGAAGAAACTGTATGAAAAAGTAATTAAACCTACCATTCTTGAAGAGATGGGAGAAGAGTACGGAAGATTAGAAATACAAAAAATAGGAAAAACGCCATTAGAAAGAATAAAAATTGAAAAACGCCAAGAGTGGCTACTTGAAACAGGACAAGCCTGGAAAAGAAAACCTTACTAAATTTTGCCATTAGGGGTTCAGCCGGGATACCCGCAAGTGCGATTCGTTGTAAAGTTCTGTAACAGATATCAAGTCAAACCCTTGATATACGGTTGTTTCGATCCCAAGCTTTACTTTATTCCTCCAGTTGAAACATTCCCAAAAATGATTGTTTATGAGCAAGTTTGAGGGATTATTAAGGTAAAGAGTTCATTTCACCGTGCAAAATTTTGATTGTCCCAATATCATTTTTGGGCAAGTTGGTAAATCAATAAAACACGCTCTGCAACAAAAATTTACAACGTGTCCGGTTTTGTGCGTATCTCGGCTGAACCCCAAAATGGCTTCTTCAAGTTTCAATATCAGGCCAAACTCGGCGACAAATTCGACAAGAATACGATTACCCAATGTCTCGCTGTCTACCAACACCCCATCACAGTCGAAAATAACCAGTTCTGTTTGCACTTAATATTTATTGTTCTTAATTAACTAAGGTTTGATAAGGTTAATGTGCATCTTGCTGTCAGACTGCCACCTTTTTAGCAATAGCTATAATGTGAGCGCTTACACCTAATGTAGAAGGTTCAGTCTCTATCCAACGAATAGCTTGTAAGAGTCTTTCACGGCGACTTGGTTCACTCCAATGTTCCTCAAAATTTTGTAGTAATTTGCCTGGGCCTTCTATGGCTAACAGCTTTTCACAAGATAACCCTGCTTCTTCTACCTCTGCTTTTAGTTGATCAGGATGATGAAAGAAGGCTGTTGTAAAGTAAGCAGGATGGTTACTCGGATTACGATGCTGCCCTTCAAGCAAGTCCCGATGAACAATTTCCACAAACTCCGGATCGTCTAACCATCCCCGAAATAAACCGTCTAAGAGGGAAGCAAAGCGAGAACAAGCAACAGCAAAGACAAGACCTCCGCTCTTTAAAACACGATTGGCCTCGCGTAATGCTGCGATGCGCTCATTACGTTCGATCAAGTGATACAGTGGCCCAAATAAAAGAACTGCATCAACGCTGTTGTTTGCTTGATTTAACTGACGGGCATCTCCAATCTCTGCACTTGCAAGGGGATAATCTGGCTGAACCTGAGAAGCAAAACGGGCTTGCTCTACGTGCAAAGGAACTGGATCAATCAGATGAACTTTATACCCTAGCTGGGCCAGCCAACAAGCATAGATACCTGAGCCGCCACCAACATCGAAAATCACAGCGGGAGGAGGAGGTAAGTAGCGGCTAAGAAGCTCTTGGGTGCGAACTAATTCAATTGGATTTGTACGCTTTAATAAGCGTTCAGCTTCCAAACCACGCTCATAATGAGCTAGGATCTCATCTAAAAGCGGGTTTTGGAAATTAGACTTGTCTGACATGAAATTTCCTCTTTTTAAGATTTAATCTATGAAAACTTCTGTGACTAAATAGCAAACAGTTTTCCTCTCGGACGAAGTGCAGGTTCAATAGAACCGCGCCTTGCTAAACTCCATATTGTGGATTGATTTGCTGTGACTACAGGAATATTCAAATCTGCTTCTAATTCCTCAATCACCTCAAATGTTCTCCATGCCGTACAGGGCAACACAATAGCATCTGCACTTTTGTGAGATATCTCTTTGATAAAAGTTGCGGCTTCATTGGGTAACTGATGCCAAAGGTAATTCTTTTTTGCTAATTCTTTTGGGCGTTCATCACCTTTAAACCCCACTATTTCAAAAGGTGCTTCACTCAAAAATGTTTTTAGCGTTTGGTTGTTCCATTCTGGATAAGGAGTGACTACAGAAATTTTCTTAATCTTTAGATGTGCCAAGGCTTCTAATAGAGCCAGAGCAGGCACAACAACAGGTACTCCTAGCACCTGCGTCAAACGTTGTTCTAGTTGTTCGGCAAAAACTCGCCCTCGGTAAAATGTTGCTGTTGTGAAGCCGTATGCTCCAAAATGTACTCCGGCTCTAGCTAATTTTTCTACTTCCTTAACAGCTTCTTCATTGATGTCATCCATTGATTCATAGCTCTCATAAGCGTGTGAGCGTTGAGCAATCACGCGATGGCTATGAATACTGACTTGACTGGAAAAAGCAGAGTGAAAGTCAGGCTCAAACGTCGTGTTACCTGCCGGTACTAGCAAGCCAAGACGGATCTGCCTATTAGAGTCAGCTTTAGAGTACATATAACACCTCTTTTTGACAAGCCTGATTATGTCTAAATATTTATTTAGTTACACTAACAATTAGGTATACATATTTTCAGGAAGGCTGTATGATATATAAAATACGATAAACCGACCGACAAACTGTAATATACCATCTAACTGACGTAGATACCTGCCAGTCAATTATTTAACTGCACTAATCAACACATCTCGCTTTTGTCTTATTGCAATCTCAAATAGCCTGCATCCACGTTACAAGGAGAAGATTTTATGAGCAACATACAACTGTACTTCGCCAAAGCCTCTACTTTCTCTCAACGGACTCGTGTAGTCTTACTGGAAAAAGGCATTGACTTCACCCCGATAGAAATTGACTTACAGAACAAACCAGATGGGTACACACAGATTTCCCACTATGGCAAAGTCCCAGCTATCAAACATGGGGATGTTGTAATTTACGAGTCCGCCATCATCAATGAATATCTAGATGAAGTCTTCCCGGAACCACCTTTGTTACCCCGCGATCCCGCAGCTAAAGCGATCGCCCGCATCTGGATAGACTACGCCAATACTCGCCTTGTCCCAGCTTTTAATAAATTGCTGCGCGGTAAAGATAGCCAAGAACAGGAACAAGGACGAAGAGAGTTCACAGAAGCACTTCTATATATTGAACAAGAAGGATTAGGCAAAGGTGATTACTTGTTAGGAAATCAGTTTAGCCTTGTTGATATCAGCTTCTATCCTTGGTTTGAGCGTTTACCACTCTTAGAACACTTCCGCAAATTCACATTACCAGCAGAAACACCTCGTTTGCAGACATGGTGGAACAGCTTAAGCGATCGCTCCTCAATTCAGGCAGTTGCAAACCCTGTGGACTTCTATTTGCAAAGATTCGCCAAAGTTCTTGGTGAACCTGTTCCCGTTGGTGCAGTTCAAAAATAGGACGTAGAGATTCACAGAAATTAACTAAAATCCAAAATGGGATAACAGATGAGCTTAAATAACCAAGTTCTAGACAAACCAATTTCCGTAGAACTGCCATACGTAGAGGCTAACCTCAGTTACCTCGTTCCAATGGCAGAAAAACCTGTTAACTATACTTACGAACCACCGCCAGGGATTGCGCGCACGAATGCAACTTATCAAACGCACAAACTGCCAATTTACAATGCTCGTTCTATCTCAGAAAACATCTCGTTAGATCGAGAAGGTTTCGCCTTTACTGGACATAATACTAATGTCAGCAACTTTTACGATGAAGATGAAGTACGCCGCGTCTACTATCCAGAAGCCGAGCAATTGTTAAAAGAAGTGACAGGTGCAACGAAGGTAGTAATATTCGATCACACCCTGCGTAATGCTGCTAACTCCAAACCAGGTGAGAATAATATTAAGGAACCCGCCAAGCGCGTACACAACGACTTCACCGCCAAATCCGGTTATACTCGCGCCCGTTTGGAACTAGCAGCGCGAGGCATAGATGACATTGATGCGCTACTAAAACAACGATTTGCCATCATCAATGTTTGGCGAGGAATTGCAACACCAATCCAAGAGTCACCATTAGCATTGTGTGATGCACAAAGTATCGCACCCACAGACCTTGTAGCTGGTGATTTAGTGTACCGCGATCGCGTCGGTGAAACTTATGGAGTCACGTATAACGCCAAACATAAATGGTTCTACTTTCCGCAAATGCACAGAGACGAAGCTCTATTTATCAAATGCTTCGACTCCGCAGAAGACGGATATGCGCGTTTTGCCGCCCATACAGCCTTTGAAGACCCCACCAGCCCAGCCAACGCTCCCCCACGAGAAAGCATCGAACTACGAACATTCGTCTTTTACCCTGCATAGATCGCAAAAACTTCTCTGAGTTACGCTTCTGGGTGATACAGATGATCCTGTCCAAATCTGTACTACCATTGGGCGAGAGTATACAGTAGCTCACGCCCTCGGTTTTTCTGCTGCTGAATTGCTTGGCATAACTCGTAATTCCATCAAAGTAGCATTTACATCACGGGAGCGACGAAACGAACTCCTAACCGAGTTGAGCCAATCGGGTAATCCTGATTCAGCTTGGCTGCAAACTCAAAACTCATGCTGCTGAATCATAAAGAGCGAGAATCCTATCAACGGGAATTTTACCGTAAACAGGGCTGGGTCGAACGTGAAACAGTTGCTAACTTTATTTATCTGGATTCGCGGAAAACCCCATCCGTCTGCACGGTGGGGATGGATAGCGGAAAACGCAAGGGAAGGGCAGTAGACAATCATTCTTTCCCGCCTGACTGCCCTTTAATATAATCTTTAACTATTTCCAATGGCGCTCCACCACATGAAACCACGCATTTAGAATCATGCCATAGTTTAACTTTTTCGCCCCAGTAAAACTTACCTATTTCTGATTTGTATTGTTGTCTCAGAATCCTGCTGGAAGCAGATTTAAGCGAAGCCATTAAATCAGAAATATTGTTGTCTGGGTGTAGGTTGATAAGCAAATGCACATGATCCGGTTCTCCATTAAATTCCTCAAGGATGCATTAGACCTCTTGCAAAAGTGCAAAAAGCACTTTTCTGGGGAAAGGGAAAAGGTTAAAGGGGAAAGGGAAAATAACAAA
>NZ_JAVRCP020000069.1:0-17134 GCF_034530675.2 Nostoc sp. DedVER02 | reverse complement strand
TCGGCGACCTCTTCCCACTTTCGAGTCCTCACCTTGGCATATCTATTGCACTATTTTAGCTGTGTCAGTCCAGTAGGATGCGTTAGCGCCAGCGTAACGCATCACCCAAAACTGTAAAAGCTTAGGCTAATTCGCAAGCAATGCGATCGCTGAATTAGAGATAATATTTCTATGATTCAGTAATTCTCTATCATCTATGACTCAAGCCATACCTAAGCTAGTAACCTTTGAGGAATTTGTCGATTGGCTACCCGAAAATCGACGAGTCCGCTATGAACTACATAAAGGGGAAATTGTTGAAATGGCACAACCAGTAGGGGAACACGAAGAAGTAAAAGGATTTCTAGGTATCGAAATTCCTTTTGAAATCAAGCGTCTAGGATTGCTCTACTTCATGCTCAACCAAGCTATAGTTAGACCTCTTGAAAAAGATTCTGGTTATCTCCCAGATGTGTTGGTGCTAAATCGTGCAAATCTGGAAAATGAACAATTGTGGAAAAAACAATCTATCGTAAGTTTGGGTGCATCAATACCTTTGGCAATTGAAGTTGTATCAACCAACTGGCGAGACGATTACTACTTAAAATACGCTGAGTATGAAGAGATGGGTATCCCGGAGTACTGGATTGTCGATTATGCTGCTTTGGGTGGACGCAATTTTATCGGTAATCCCAAACAACCAACAATCACAGTTTGTAACTTGGTTGATGAAGAATATCAGATAAGTAAGTTTCGAGATAGCGATCGCATCATCTCCCAAACCTTTCCTGAATTGAATCTCACCCCAAATCAGATTTTTCAAGCTGCTGTAGTGTAGCGTTTATGTTTTGCTAATTCTGGAGTCCGCCCCTTCAAGCCGATCATCAACTTCAGCATAAATACCTTTAATACAGGAACTCGCTGCAAAAACCATAAGCCTAAGCGACGAACCACTACTACAGGTAAAAAGTTATTAGAAAACATCCGATCTAATAAATCGGTGAAACCTAAAATCGTCAGGTTCTCTAACTTGCGCCAGCGTTCATAACCTTTGAGAATCTGAATGTCGCCAATATCTTTACCCGCTTGGTGCGCTGTTTGTAAGACTTGCGCTAAAGCCGCTGCATCCCGAATTCCCAGATTTAAACCTTGTCCGCCCACAGGATGGCAATTGTGCGCCGCATCACCAATTAACGCCAGTCGGGGGAGAACATAACGATCGCTTTGCATGAGTTGTACCTGGAATACGAAGCGATCGCCTAGTAATTCCAATTTCCCCATCTGATCGCCATAACGACGAGTGAGTTCTCTTAAAAATTGCTCATCATCTAAGGCACATAAAGCTTTTGCTTCTTCGTGGGGCGCTGTCCAGACAATGCGGCAACGGTTCCCCGGTAAAGGTAAAATCGCAAAGGGCCCGCTAGACCAAAATCTTTCGTAAGCGGTGTTATTGTGCGGTTTTTCTGGTTTGACAAATGCCACGATGCAAGACTGCCAATATTTCCAGCCAGAGGTTTTGATTCCAGCAGCTTGACGAATTGGCGATCGCGCCCCATCTGCTGCTATCAGTAATTTGCTGCGAACTGTGTATAATTGAGCGGCAACTTTAATATCTATCGCTACGATATCTTGCTGGTAGTGAGTGTCTACCACTTCAGCCGGACACAGATAAGTTACATTTGGACAATCTTGGACAAATTCTTGCAAAGGCTGCAACAGCGCTTGGTGTTCTGCCACATAACCCAATTCTGCTGTATCTATATCATCTGTGGTAAATTCCACTACATTAGGATAATCGGCATCAGAAAGACGAACTCGGCAATATTTGGCGATTTGAGGCAATATTTTGTCCCAAACTCCAATTCCTTGGTAAATTAGCGCCGAAAGCTGATGAACTGCATAAGCTTGTCCCTTCGCTACGGACAATGATGCCACTTTCGCTTCAATCAGCAAGATACTCAAGCCAGAATCTTTTAAAGCAGAGGCTAGAGTTAACCCAATAATTCCACCGCCGACAATTACCAGATCGTATTCATATCCCCGCAAGTCTGGCGGTGTAGGTTGAGGGGAAATTTGCTCAAGCAGGGTCATTGTTAAGTTAGGTTACAGCGTCTTTTACTCTTATTTTGACGCGATCGCGCCTCCTTGAGCAAGCTAGAAAAGCAAACATTGAAAAATCTCGCTGCTGACTTTAAGAAAAGGTTATAAAAGTTCAGCAGGCTTCTTATGCCAAAAATATAATGACTTGAATCGCCTTGCCAGCAAAACTTCTAAGAGTAATTACTTAGAGAAGCTTAGAATTAAATTGTAAATTATGTTACTATCTTCATAAATAACGCCAGTATTTTAACTGTGTCTTTACTAAAACATAGTCTACTCAAACTTATATTTGAGAGGTGCTGAAACACTAATACCTCGGTGAAAATGAAAAACATTAACAAACTGGCTTTGGTAACTATTGGATCTTTAGGTCTGTCTTTGGGTATTGTTGCAAATGCACAACAAGCTAACGCTTCAGGCTTAATTAATGGTGGTTTTGAAGATACCGTTGTTCGTAGTGACCTGTCATGGGACTCGATAGACGCATCTCTTATTCCTGGGTGGGAAACTACAGCTACAGATAATAAAATTGAAATTCAAACTCCTAGACTGTTTCATGCTGGAGCATTAGGTACAAATCAATATGCTGAACTTAATGCTAATGAGGTATCTACCTTATATCAAGATGTAGATACTACAGCTGGTTCAACCATGTTTTGGAGATTTTTCCATGAAGGTCGTCAAGGTGTAGACACGATGCGTTTGTCTATTATTGACCTTGCTACTAACAATACTCTCTTCAGCCAACTATACAGTACCGATAACACAGCTTGGGTAGAATATCAAGGTACAACTATTGCCACAGGTGGTAAAACACGCTGGCAGTTTGACTCCGTATCTGCTGCTGGTGGTAATCCCTCAATCGGAAACTTTTTGGATGAAGTTTACTTTGCAGAGAAACCACCAGAAGGTTTCAAAACAGTTCCTGAACCTGCTTCTGTCCTTGGTCTTTTAGCGATGGGTGCATTCGGCATTGTTTCCACCCGGAAGCGTAAACAGTTAAATATTGGGAATTAACGACAGTTTGTAACGAGTTTTTGTGGTTCTACTAACTTCTTTTATGCTCATCAATCTAAGTGAAAGGACTACAAAAAGTTCCTTTCGTGGGACTTGAACAGCATTTGGCATAAAAGGTATGGTAGAACCATTTTTCATGTTAATTTCATCTCAAATCTCAACTCTTATTTTGACGCGATCGCGCCTCTTTGAGCAAGTTAATTAAAAAAACCCGTTGATAGGTAGGGATTTCAACGGGATTAAATAATACAATTGTTTTTTCAGAGAAACCAATACTTAAACTTGATTACATAGCTACTAAAAAGTTTTACAACAAAGTTTCTTCAGTACCTATTATGCTAAATTATTAGTTAAACATCAAAACTAGACTTTAAAATCGAGTTTAGAACGCTTAAGTCCCAAGAATTGTCTAAAATGTTAAAAATAATGCCTGTCTTTCCTGTACAGCAATGTTTTTAGCTTTTTAGCAGATTAATTTAGCCTACTAAGTACTGAAGGAGCCACAACTAATAGTAACTATTTATTAGTTTTAGGAGCTACTTTAGCATGACGCTTGTGATGTGTCTTGTGATGTGTTTTATGATGAACTTTAGCACTTTTTACGCTAGCAGTATGGACAGCTGCTTGAGCTTGAGATCCAAAAACAGTTACAGGTGCAGCAAAGATTAAAGACAAAACTAAAGCTTTAGCGAACTTATTCACTTGAAAATCCTCATCAGGTAATGAACAATCCAACTATCCAATAGGCGTATGTCATAAGTTTGTAATTGATATGAATCTTTCATGTCTGTTTTTACATCCGTAAAATATCGTAAAATATTAAGACTTAACTGGAATACTTGCTAACATTTCCAATTACAATGTAAGATTTTGGACATGATTTAAAAAAGTATTATTTGACTATCAAACCTGTGTAGATTTAGCTTAAGAAAAGCTGAGAGCCATCAATTCTTCTGAGATTTCAAAGTTAGATGTGACATTCTGCACGTCATCCAAGCCTTCTAGAGTATCAATTAACTTGAAAAGCGATCGCGCCCGATCTGGATCGGTAACTTCTACGCTATTACTAGGAATCCAGCGAAATTCGGCATCAGTTACCTTAAAGCCTTGAACTTTAAGTGTGTGGCTAAGGGTTTCTAAATTGCCAATGTCAGTAAAAACCTCAGCCATCTCATCTTCAGCCATCTCATAAGACTCAGCACCTCCTTCGAGAGATGCTTCTAAAAGCTGTTCTTCGTCAACTACACTCTGCACGACACAAACACCTTTTTGATCGAACATCCAGCTAACGCAACCTGTTTCACCAAGATTGCCACCATTTTTACTAAAAGCTACGCGCAAGTCAGCAGCAGTGCGATTGCGATTATCTGTGAGGGCTTCAATTAAAATCGCTACACCACCGGGGCCGTAACCTTCGTAGCGAATTGCTTCAAAGATAGCGTTATCGCCGCCAAAAGTGCCTGCCCCTTTAGCGATCGCTCGTTCAATATTATCATTGGGGATACTCGCTGCCTTTGCCTTGTCAATTGCTGTGCGAAGTTGAAAATTCAGCGCCGGATCTGGTACGCCGCTTCTAGCTGCAACAATAATCGCCCGCGATAACTGAGTGAAGGTTTTACCCTTTTTTGCATCTACTACCGCTTTTTGGCGCTTAATATTTGCCCATTTACTATGTCCTGCCATAATCTGAAATTATCAAAACTCTATTTAAGATTAGGATATAAACACTGGCAATAACCATAACCTTAGATAATTGTGCAAGGCTAAATCATAGTTGCAAAGTTGTTAAGGGACTTCCAGAGAATAAATTACCCAATTTATTCAGATGATATTTTTCTTTTCCCCCTGCTCCCCTGCCTACACAGCGATTGATTATTTTTTTAATTGGAAGTCCTTTCTGAGGGGGCTAAGAGAATTGATCTGATATAAAATGAGGAACGGGGAGTGGTGTAGTTGAATTATTTGAAAAGCAATATAAGCGCATCCCGTTTAAATCACAAAAGGTTCAAGTTCGTAGTTACGCCACTCATTTTCAACCCGTTCAGTAACCAACGGTCTGATGATAAACTTGGGCGGGCTACCATCTAGAACATCAATCCGCACACATGAGTAAGGCAGACGCTTCTGGAAATTGTAATCATGACGACCAACAAAAAGCGTTGAATCAGCAACTTTTCGAGTGGGTTTACCTGGAATTTCCGTAAAAGTCTCCATCAATTCAGTCCCTTCTCGCCGTTGATAGCGGGGACGATGACCACTACCACCAGAGATAATGCAGTTGATGTGAGAGTCAGCAAATCCGGTATCGGTTGTGCAAAGATGCTCTAAACAGTGAGCGTGACCATTTAAAATCAAATCGACTATGGGACGTTCTTTAATTAGAGAACCAAGAGTTTCTGCCACTCGTTCAAACACCCAGCGCAAGCGGTGGCGAACCGCCAAAGTTTGTGCTTGATTCCATTTAGTAGCTTCTGTTACATAGGGTGGATGATGGAAAAATATTACACGTCCGCGCACTTCAGAGGTGTTCCAAGATTCAATTAGTCTATTTTGCAGCCATTGAAGTTGTTCAAAATCGATCGCAGGCATTTTATGAGATGCCAATTGTTTTTCAATATCGATTTTGATCTCGTTTATTTGGTCTAATTTGGCGCTAAGTTCATCGAGTTGTTCCGCTTCAGTAGGTTTATCTGGGTTGAGTCCATCGCATATTTTCAATATCTGCAACTCTTCTCGATCTATTTCCTGGCGGCGCTTTTGCAATTCCTGGCGATAAATTTCCCCCTCTTGAGTTGCAGGTAATGGTGAGGGTGTATTAAAGGTATTAGAATCTAGTGCAAAAAAGTCAATCCCGCCATAACGAAAGGTGTAATAGCGATTGGGTAAGCGGGTAAACTGTCCAGGTTCGTAACGCAAACACCGCCCTGTATCAGTCTTAGCAGTATAGTGTCGATCTAAATGGCGCTCTAATTCTTGTGGAGAAGCGATCGCTTGGGTATAATCCATAAATGCCCGTGCATAAGCATTACCTTGATACGATCCATGCCAGCCAATCTCAATATCTTTATAGCGGAATCGGCGACGTAATGAAGATGTTGTTCCAGTCAATAAACGATACATCAACGGGACATCGTAGTAATCATGATTACCTAGTACTGGCAAGAATGGCAGATTAAACACCATGCGATCATAAGGAATACCTTTCGGGTTGTCCCCACCTACAATAAATTCCCGATAAGGCTCAATAAAGTTTGTTGAATAATATTCTTGAGAACCAACCACATAGATTACATCACCTGTGTGCAACACAAAACTGCAATCATCTCGGTGAGGAAGCATCAATTCGGCAACCTTTCGTTGGGGGTGGTGGCGATAATGGGATTGAGTACCAGAATCACCAATAACCATAAAAGAAAATTCTGGACTATATTCCCTGCCATCATCTATAACCATACAGGTTTGGTCAATTCCCCGTTGCACAAAACTTGGATGCATCCACCGCACCCGTTCCTTCATTTTTTGAATTTTCACAGGAATCGGTGGATCGGAAATCAATTTCATGGCTAATAACTCTTCAATGCCTAATGCACAAGCTGATTGTAACGAAATATTTAGTTGTCATTAGTCATTTGTCATTTGTCATTTGTCATTTGTAAAATAACCAATTCCCCATTCCCCATTCCCCATTCCCAATCCTTAAGGCAAATTTTCTCGTAGTAATGCTCGAAAACCTGCTTGTTGAAAATGCTCATCAGCAGTCAGCGCTTCAGTGATTCCGCTATATTGCATTACAATAAAAGATACGCAATCTACAAATCCCCATTCTTTCTCAGTTTGTTCCCGATATAGCTCGAAAGCACGTTCGTAGAGTTCCTGGGAGAGAGGGACAATTTCTACTTTGGAGTCTGCAACTAGAGAATTTAATAATATGATTGCCGCTTGGCGATAAGGTTGTTGGGACAAGGCATTGCCAATTTCCAACATTACCGCCTGTGTTGTCACCAAACGAGTTTCTGCTGCTTGTAACATTTTAGCCAGATGTAATGCTCGGTCATGCAAGCGATCGCTCGGTGCAGATAAAGCAATGGCAAATGATGTATCAAGAAAGACTTCAGAATGCATGGGAAGTTTACTTACTATACAAGTATTTATCTATATTGGTAGACCAGTTAGGTGGCCCATCCAAGTTTAGCGATCGCGCCGTTTGCAAAAATGATACCGTTTCGTGTTCGCTTGGCGGTAAAATTTCGATACTAATTCGCACGCGGGTATTAATTGGCAATGCGATCGGTTCAGCCGGATAGAACACTTTACCATTAAACACAGCTGTGATTTTTTCTACCATTGTTCGCAAAAATTGCTTTTAGTCTATCCTAAGCTGGTTGTAACAATACAGGTAGAGTATACGACGTAATAACTAGTGAAGATACTTATATCAATCTTACGAATTATATCGATTTTTGAGAATTACCTCAGCCACTAACTCAACTAATGTTACGTGAGTGCCACGAACCTCTCCCTATCTTAAATTAAGGTTAAATCCTGTCCCTCTCCGCCCTGGAGAGGGAAAGGTTTTGCGTAGTAAAACCAGGGAGAGGTCTTTTACAGACAAAAGGGAGAAACTTTTTTAGCTTTCACCAATTCTTAGCAACAAATTTTTGTAGCAAATTTATCCAAAAATAATGTATGGCAGTCCTAAATCATTTGTAAAAATTACATATATCTTTCTTGTTTCTTCCCTTTGCGTCCTTCTCTGACGAGACGCTGCGCGAATGAGTCCTTTGCGGTTCGTTTTCTTATCTATATTTTTCACGACTCATTTCGGACTGCTATATGTAGCCTGTAAACAAATCAGCTTTTTGGAGTTTAGTAGAACGTAGAGTTGAAACCCTACTTTTGTTACTTGCAAAAAAAAATTGAATCCAAATGATAAATATTATTCTATATACCCTATAATCTTTTATTACGGTATGCGCCTAGAAATACCGTAGATTTAGGGGTAAATTCTAATGGCTAAATCGCAACAACCGATACATTTAAGTAAATTGCTAACTAAGAGAATGCAGGCTTATGTCATGAAAGCTTGGCAGACTATAAAAATATCGTATCAACACACAGTTAAGAGTTGCTTGAATATACACACTGGGCAAAGCTTTGTGAGTCTGTTTCTAGTCGCTGTTTTTTTGAGTATAGCAGTTGCCTCCTGTGAAAGCAGTTCAGCTAGCAAAAATGATGTTAAGCTAAAACTTGTATCTTTTTCTGTCACCAAAGCGGCTCATGACCAGATAATTCCTAAATTTATCGAAAAGTGGAAGCAAGAACATAACCAAAATGTTACTTTTGAACAAAGTTATGGTGGTTCTGTAGCTCAAGCAGCCGATGTCATTGCTGGTTCACAAGAAGCAGATATAGTACATTTGGCACTTCCCCTAGATGTAAACAAAATTGCTCTTGCAGGTTTGATTAAATCGGGTTGGGAAACCAAAGCTCCGAGAAGTGGTATTGTTAGTAGATCGGTTGCTGCGATCGTTACCCGTGAAGGCAATCCCAAAGGTATAAATACTTGGGCAGACTTAGCAAAAGATGGCGTAAAGGTAATTGCGGCTAATCCAAAAACTTCTGGTATTGCTGTCTGGGAATTCTTAGCTTTTTGGGGTTCCGTAAGTTTAACCGGAGGTGACGATACGGCAGCATTAAATTATGTCACCAAAGTTTATAAAAATACTCCTATTCTGACGAAAGATGCTCGTGAAGCTAGCGATTTATTTTTTCAAAAAAATCAGGGTGATGTCTTAATAAACTACGAAAATGAGGTAATTTTAGCAGGTAAAAATGGAAATAAATTACCTTATGTTGTACCCCAAGTCAATATTTCTATAGATAATCCCGTAGCCGTAGTTGATAAAAACGTTGATAAACACGGTACAAGGGAAGTCGCGCAAGCATTCGTTGATTTTCTTTACTCTACAGAAGCCCAACGTGAATTTGCTAAATTACAATATCGTCCTGTTAACCCTACTGTCACCCAAGAAGTAGCATCACAACATCCGCCAATTAAAACTTTATTCACGTCTCAAGATTTAGGTGGCTGGGATATTATCCAGAAAAAGTTTTTTGGAGATGGGGCAATTTTTGACAAAGTTCAAGCTGCCAGTAAAGCCTGATATTTAGATTATCTACTAGCAGATAGCCAAGTATAAAGAACTTTCAGCCACTTTACCCAATTGATAATTTATGAGCTTTCGTAGCAGATTTAAGGATAGCTTTTTCCTCATGTTTTTAACAGTTATTGCCAGCAGTGTCACTGCTTGTAGCAGTAGCGAGGAAAAGAAAAGCCAGGTAAGTATTGATGGTGCAGCTGTAGGTTTTCCTATTTCTTTAGCAGTTGCAGAAGAATACGGTAAAGTCAAACCTGAAGCTAAAGTAAGTGTTGCCTCAAGTGGTACTGGTGGTGGTTTCAGTAAATTTTGTAATGGCGATATTGATATAGCTGGTGCTTCTCGCACTATTAGAGATGAAGAAATCAAAAAATGTAAAAGTAAGAATATTGGATTTGTTGAATTGCCTATCGCTTTAGATGGGATTGCCGTGATTGCCAACCGCAAAAATAACTTTGCTAAATGTTTAACTATTAAGGAACTAGGTAAAATTTGGGGCGGAAAATCAGACGGTAAAATTTTGAAATGGAATCAGGTTAATTCCAAGTTTCCTAACGAAAACCTGAAGTTGTATGCTCCATCTTCTGATACTGGAACATTCGATTATATGACTCAAGCTGTGACTGGCAAAGCTAAGAATGGCCGCACAGATTACACAGCAACTCAGAATCAAAACCTTCTCGTACAAGGAGTGTCAGGGGATGCAACAGCTTTAGGTTATGTAGGAATATCTTACTATATTCAAAATCAAGAAAAACTGAATCTAGTTGCTGTAGAAAGCCCTACAGGAAAGTGTGAAAAACCAGTGCCGGTGGATAATGTAATTAAAAATATCTATACACCTTTGTCTCGTCCTTTGTTCATCTATGTCAGTAAAAAGTCTTTAGATACCAAACCAGCAGTCAAAGAATTTGTAGATTTTTATCTAGAAAATTCTTGGAAGTGGGTAGATAGTGTTGGTTATGTCGCGCTACCAGATGAAGCTTACATCAAGGTGAAACAAAAATTTGCTACGGGTGAAACTGGGACAAAGTTTAAAAAAGCAAAACCAGGTGAACCAATTACAAACTTTATTTAAATAAAGTCTCAGTCATTGTAGTTTAATTGTAGTGGTAACTTAATTGTCTATGCAGAATACCAATGATCAAGATGCTCCTTATTTACAATCCAGAGAGTCACTGGAGAAAAATGCATCTGAAGATATTGTAGAAAAGATTATTGCGGTAATTTTATTTGCTTGTGCTTTAGTCTCGGTTTTGACTACCTTTGGAATTGTTGTAATTATTTTTCAGGAAACATTCAGTTTTTTCCAAGAAGTCTCCTTTGCTCAATTCTTTCTTGATACTAAATGGACACCTCTATTTGCCGACAAACATTTTGGCGTTTGGCCATTGATTAATGGCACTTTCTTAACTACAGCTATTGCTATGGCAGTTGCTATCCCTTTGGGTTTATCTTCTGCTATTTATTTGAGTGAATATGCTCAACCTAAAGTAGCAGCAGTTTTACGTCCAGCAGTGGAACTTTTAGCAGGAATACCCACAGTAGTATATGGGTACTTTGCACTATTGTTCCTCACACCATTGATGCGAAATGTGATACCTCTGGAAATATTCAACGCTTTGAGCGCGGGATTAATGATGGGAGTAATGATTACTCCTACTGTTGGTTCTATCAGCTTAGATGCTATTAAAGCAGTTCCACGCTCTTTGCGAGAAGGAGCTTACGCTTTAGGTATCACTAAACTGGAAACCATTTTTAAAGTAGTTTTACCAGCCGCACTTTCTGGAATCATAGCCTCAATTATTTTGGGTATTTCTCGTGCTGTGGGTGAAACAATGACTGTCCTCATCGCCGCCGGACAACAACCAAGACTAACTATTAATTTTGCGGAATCAGTAGAAACAATGACGGCTTACATGGCACAAATTTCTGGTGGAGATAGTCCGCGTGGTAGTCTCAATTTCAAGACATTATATGCTGTAGGCGCTGTTCTGTTTTTACTTACCTTAGCTTTGAATATTGTTAGTTACTGGATTGCTAATCGCTTTAAAGAAAAATACGACTAAATAGAATAGATATGGCTACAAGTTATCAACAAGATGATTCTCTAGATTCTGCGGCAGAATTTACCGATAATGTTGAGAGTAGGGAGACTTTCGGAAAAGTATTTGAAGTACTTTTTTTGTTAGGATTGCTGATTGGTTTATTTATCTTAGCGTTGCTACTTTTTGATATTTTTCGAGACGGATTAGGCAGATTTTTATCACCCGGCTTTCTCACAGAAACTCCTTCTCGTTTTCCTGAGCAAGGTGGTATTCGTCCTGCGATTATCAGCAGCGTCCTTTTAGGAGCTATTGTGATTCTAGTAACTGTTCCAATTGGTGTTGGAGCAGCTTTATATCTAGAAGAGTATGCACCTAAAGCTTGGTGGACAGCGATTATTGAAATTAATATCAGTAATCTGGCAGGTGTGCCTTCTATTGTCTATGGATTGTTGGGTTTAGGAGTTTTCAATTATTTGCTTGGGTTTGGCCCCGCTTTGATTTCTGGTGCATTAACTTTATCTTTGTTGTCTTTACCAGTAATTATTGTGACAGCTAGAGAAGCAATTCGCGCTGTCCCCGATTCCCTGAGAAATGCTTCTTACGGATTAGGTGTCACAAAATGGCGAACTATTAGCAATCATGTCATACCTTATGCTATTCCTGGTATTTTGACGGGTGTGATTATTTCTGTATCCCGCGCTATTGGTGATGCAGCGTCTCTTATTGTTGTAGGTGCTGTGGGTTTTCTCACCTTTAACCCTGGTTTGTTCCAGAGATTTATGGCATTACCCATTCAAATCTACAGTTATATCACTCGTCCTGAACCAGGTTTTGCTAGTGCAGCAGCAGCAACAATTATTGCCTTGTTAGTCTTGATTTTAGTTTTAAATGGTGTAGCAATTTATATTCGACAACGCTTTTCAATTAGTTAGGTAATTAAATATCTAATTAAATACATTCATGGTTATTAGGAGATACGCAAAATGACTTATAGCAACAGTAGAAGTAAATCAGATAGTGCGACAATCGACCAAGAGAAGAGTGTGTTTAATGTTGAAGGTGTGAAGGTCTTGTATGGTGGATTTTTGGCACTTTTAGATGTCTACTTAAAGATTCCTGAAAAACAAATTATTGCTTTTATTGGGCCTTCAGGATGTGGTAAAAGTACCTTATTGCGTTGCTTCAACCGGATGAATGATTTAATCCCTGGTGCTAAGGTTGAGGGGAGACTGAATTACCGCGATCGCAATATTTACGATCCTAAGATAAACTCTGTAAAGTTACGCCGCCAAGTCGGAATGGTTTTTCAAAGACCAAATCCTTTCCCCAAGTCAATATACGAAAATATTTCCTTTGGGCCGCGTTCTAACGGTTACAAAGGTAACATTGATGAATTGGTGGAAGATTCCCTCAGACGCGCTGCTATCTGGGATGAAGTGAAGGACAAACTCAAAGAGAAGGGAACTGCATTATCTGGCGGACAACAGCAACGACTTTGTATTGCTCGTGCGATCGCAATGAAACCAGATGTATTATTGATGGATGAACCATGTTCTGCTCTCGACCCCATTTCTAGCCGCCAAGTAGAAGAACTCTGCTTAGAACTGAAGCAGCAATACACCATCATTATGGTGACACACAATATGCAACAAGCTTCTAGAGTGGCAGATTTTACGGCTTTCTTCAATACAGAAATTGACGAGTATGGCAAACGTCGGGGGAAATTAGTTGAGTTTAATCCTACGGCGCAAATGTTCAGTTCTCCTCAAACTAAAGAAGCTGAGGATTATATCAGTGGACGGTTTGGGTAAATTCCTAATTCGTAATGACGCTCTTGCATCGCTAACGTAGTTTGTAATTCATGAACCTCTCCCTGTCTTGAACTTCAGTTCAAGACAGGGAGAGGTCTTTTTAACCTATCTCACTATTCTAAAAATCCCTACTTCTTTTCGTAAAGTGTGCTTGACCTGGATTTTTCACAAGTGAGAAATCCAGGGAGTGTGAGGAGTATGGGGGTGTGGGAAGACATGGAAGAAGCTCGGATGGGGGAGAAAAATCTCACTTCTTCCCACCCCACCCACACTCTCTTATAAGAAATCCGGATTTTACTCCCCGCAACTCCTTCTGTAGTAGTTTACTTGGACTTGTGTGTACACCGTAGCTTAAAAAGTGGGGGGAACCGGAATCAAAGTCCCCCTTTTTAAGTGGAGCAAGTGGCATGAATTTAGAGGGATCTAGAACTTTTGATCCCGACAAGAAGACTCTTCAAACATCCTCTTACCCTATTCACAATGATTATCATTATTGTTTTTATCCGATATTGTTTGTTAATTTGACTTGCACGATCATATCGTTGTAATCTGTGTCACCACCATTTGCTAAATCTTCAAAACCAAAACTGTTATTTCCCAACAGTCGAATATGGTCTACTTTATCTGAGTTAGCACCTAAGAATGAGAAGTAAACATTCAGATTGGAATTACTATTTTGAATGGCATCGGGTTTACCATTAACAATAATAAATGGTGCAAACAAAGAATCAGTCTCGAAAGTGCCAGTGTAATTTACTGTAGCTTGATTATTCACAGTCAAGTCAATTCCTACAACACGGCTACTCACAGCAGCTTCAGTGTAACCAGTTTGTCCAACAAGAATGTCAGCCTGCCCATCATTGTTAGTATCAATTCCACCATTTTCATCAGCAACTTTATAGAAGCCAACATAGTTGTTATATATTGCTTCTCTATTGACTATAAATTCAGTTGTTACTGATTCTGTTACACTCCGTAAATCAATCAGTTCACCTTGATATTTTCCTTGCAGACCAGTGCCTAAAGATGTCTTTTCATTGGTTGGCTGAATATCTACAACCAAATTCTGGAAGTTAAGAGAAAACCCTTTTTCTTGTTCTGTATTGTTAGTTATAGTTGAGGAAAAAGAGACATTTGACAAAGAGGTTTTACCAGACAGTATAGCTTGAGTTGTACTGTCGGATACCAGATAAAATCTCAGTTTGGTATCAGAGTCAAATTCTAATATGTTTGTCAGGTCTGTGGGATTGAAACCATTAGGTAGATTGGCAAGAGTGGACAAAATTACCTTTGAACGCGAAAGAGCCGCTTGCGTATAGCCTTCTGCACCAGGAGCTATGCCATTAATTCTACCTTCTTCATCGTCAACGGTAAATACACCCAGTTCATTTACCTTATCAGAGGTATTGTTTTTAATCTTGATTGAGAGTTTTCCTTTATCGCCTTGATTGTTCGCGTTAGTCTTGACGCTAAAAACATCGCCTGTAGTATTTGTCAACAGGGTAGAATCGACAGTAGGAATTGTAGGAGTCTCCTGAGCAACCGTCGTGAGTGTAAACACATCAGTGGCTATAGCTTCAGCAGTATCTGTAGCGGTGACTTTGATGTTGAGAGTACCTACATCCTGATTCGTAGGAGTGCCACTGAAGGTATTGGTAGTAGGATTGAAGTTCAACCAAGTGGGTAGTGAGTCATCATTTTCCAGAGTTGCAGTGTAGGTAAGGATGTCTTCGGTATCTACATCACTGAAAGTATCAGCATCAAAAGTAAAGCTGAAAGCTGTATCTTCTTCAGCTGCTTGATCCGCGATCGCATTTTGTAAAGTGGGTGGGGTATTTAACTCTCCCGTTGCCCCTAAAAAGGCTAAATACCCTATGGAATTTGTTTTCTCAAGTGTGATACTCTCAAGCGTCTTAGTTGCATCCGCCCTGACCCTTACCCCAAATATCGCCGCATCATTAGAATTTTGAAAGTTAGTCCCATCAGCCGCACTGCGGTCTAAGCCATCAATTAAATAGTAAAGAGTTGTTGATGGGGTAATTTCGTTAAACCAGTCAGGAATCGTTTGGCTATCAGTTGTTTGCGTTGTCCCATCACTATAGTTCAAGGTAAAACGGACATTACTGCTTCCTAGCGTTGAAGTTAAGGCCAAATGCACATAAGCATACTGACCACTCGAAACATTAAACGTAAAATTCTCAGTAGAAGTTGTAATTAGACGAGCATTATTGCCGTTTTCACTGTTTCTATAACTGAGTTGAATATCTGGATTGAAGCTAGTAGCCTCAAAAAATCCGTCATCTGGCAGTCCATTACCCAAAGTACTATTGGTGAAAGTAGCGAAGGATTGGGTTATCAAAGCACTGTACCCATCAATCGCTGTTTGGATGGTGTCAGTGGCTTCTCCAGTACGGTTGACAATGACATCAGCATTAAACACTGATGAAACATCAAATGGGACTGTGGAGCCTAATATACCTGGATAATTTGCTATTGCCTGATCGTTAAAAGCGAGTTGGGGTTTAATCTCACCCACAGTCACTTCTAAATCCCAATTTCCTCCTAATCCTGTATTACCTGTTTTTGAAGCGGAAGCAGCAATATTAGCACCCATTAAGGAATGTAGTTTGTAGAGAAATTCCTCTCCCGCATCACCAGCGGCAACATTACAACCGTATAAAAGTAAATTGAGATTTTCTCTTGAACATCCCTGTAACTGGAGCAGATAATCTTTTAAGGTATCAAGGCTAAGTTGGCTATTACCTAAATACAGACATCCAGGCGCACCGTGAGAAACAATGTGAACTGTCTTTACATTCTGGCGTTGTTTTAATACTTCTGTAATTTGCTCTACGCCGTCTCGTTGTGCTGACAGAATAACAGTTTCAACACTAGGGAAAGTTCCTTTGAGAAGAATTTCTGCGTTACTGACAAAAGGATCGATAAACAGAATTTGTACTGTAGAGCTATCTGTATATGCAAAGGTAGATGCACTGCTGATTATGGGATTCAAAGACATGACAAATTTCTCACAACTACTTTTTTACGTAACTAAGAGCAAATCAAAAGTATTCATCTCAGCAATTCTGTCAAAAAATTAAAGTTCAAACTCCTACCTTATATGCATCTGAAAAATCACGTCTTATTTTTCTTTATCTACAGTAATGGAAGAGTAGTATAGAACTACAATTTTATTTTTGAGAACATCTTGAGATTGAAAAGCGTGTTTGATAAGGGTTTTCTCTGAAATGTTGTTGAACAACTCAGATATGAATTCTATCATCATACAGGGTTTTAACATACTATTAACTGTTAATTAAGGGCATTAGATCTAGCAGGTTGCTTACTAAAGCAGTATTTTTACTGTAAATACTCTTGAAACTATGAACCTATCCCACTAATAATATTTTGTTAATCCAGATGTGGATAATAGCAAGGTCAATGAATGCGTCAAAGTAAACCTTTTGACGTTCTCATCTGACAACGAGACGGCGGTATTTGCTTTGATACCAAGCGAAACAACGCTCCTGCTGAAATGAGATTCTGATGGGTCTTCCTCGGCGTAGCCCGCCGCAGGCATCGCTAATATACGTGCATACGTGCCTGTAAATGTTCAAATGTTGCATCCTCACGCCATCGTTTTAACCATCGGTGGGACGAGCTTTTAGATGCCCATGTCTCCCCACGCGGCAGATCACACCATCGACACCCAGTAATCAAAATGTACAATAGGCTATTTAATACATGGCGATATAGTGCATGAGACATTCCTTTACCACGCTTGGATGCCTGCTTAGGAAATATATCCTCAAATAACTTAGGATTGACAATGGTTCTAATATCAGGGCTTCAGAGGTTTGAATTTCCAGCCAAGTTAGTTGACTGACGGCTTGTGAACCAGGTAGACCTACACCTTGGACTGTTACTTCGCCCCATACGGCTGGCTACGGTGTACACACAAGTAGTCCTAGAGCGAGTTTCCAGCCAAAAAAGGTAGATTCAAACTGGTACAATCCGCGAA
>NZ_JAVRCP020000068.1:0-19067 GCF_034530675.2 Nostoc sp. DedVER02 | reverse complement strand
CGGGCGGCTCATGGCTATTTAAACTTAGGAGTTGGCTTCTCCCTATTATATGCAGCTTCATATTAAATTGGTATAAGTACTACTAAAGCAATCAGCAGGAAAAAGTTAGCTTGATTCTGAATATTATTTATACAGAAGCTAGTGTATAAATCACTTAACTTAATATTGAGAAATTTAGCTATTTTCTGAGAGTGAATTTTCCTTAGCTCTAAATTTAACAACTTAAATAGTAGTTTTGAAGTCCTCTCAAATTATTGACAATAATTACCAATTCCTCTAATATTTAAAAGCAATTGCAAATCTTTTGCAATTCTTTTTTGACGCTAACCGTAACGAAATGTCATGCCCAACAACTTCGCTCTAGGTAACGGAAAGCCTTGGAGCCGCCGTGAATTATTGAAGCTGGGCCTAGTAGGTGCTGGAGTGACTGGTGCAGCTGGACTTTGGCAGATGCTAAATCTACAAAGTAAGTCAATCGTCAAAGTTCCACCATTCGAGATGGAAACGCCGGACGATGTTAATAACCCGATGAAGGTGTTAAGGGATTTTGATTATGGAACGGTAAAGCAAGAAAATGGGCGGACTATCCGCGAATTTCAGCTAACTGCTGGTACTTCCATCATCAAGCTCAATAGTGCTGTCTCTTACAACATCTGGGATTTAAATGGTCGCATTCCAGGGCCAACGCTACGGGCAAAACAAGGCGATCGCATTCGGATACTATTTCTCAACAATGCGGGACATTCTCACTCGTTGCATTTTCATGGGGTTCATCCGGCGGAAATGGATGGTATTCGCCCAGTCAGTAATGGTAGTGCCACAATTTATGAATTTGATGCTGAACCTTATGGCGTTCACTTATACCACTGCCATATTGAACCAGTCACCCGTCACATTGCGAAGGGACTGTATGGAATGTTTATCATCGATCCACCTACTCCTCGTCCCCCAGCTGATGAGATTGTACTAGTGATGGGCGGGTATGACGTGAATGATGATAGTCATAACGATTATTATGCCTTCAACGGTTTGCCTCACTATTACATGCATAATCCCATTCGTATTTACAAAGATCAGTTAATTCGGGTGTATGTGCTTAACATCATTGAATACGATCCAGCAGTAACCTTTCATCTCCACGCCAACTTCTTTGATGTCTATCGCTATGGCATGAGTATGACTCCTAGCGAGAAAGCAGATGTAATTACGATGGGTGTAGCAGAAAGGCACATCTTAGAATTTGCTTTTCGCTACCCAGGTAAGTATATGTTTCATCCTCATCAGGATGCGATCGCAGAAAACGGTTGCATGGGTCAATTTGAAGTACTTAGTGAGAGCAACTCTCAAAATACTGTGAAAAATTCTTAAAGAGATAATTTGTAATTAATTTATTAAAATTTTAATTCAACTAGTTGATAAAAAGTGTCATTATATGTCACAGTAAAGTCTACTACAACGTGTCAAACAAACTAGCTTCTAGTAATAGTTTGGAATGTTTCAATTAATACTTTTTTAGTTGTGTGAGAAGCAAAAATGATAAAACTTCGTTATGTCTGTTTAACAGCAGCAGCAGCCCTAATAGTTAGCTTGAGTTCTTGTACCAGTACACCAACCGCAGAAAACCCATCAGCACCAGTTGCTAGCACTCCAGCTACAGAGGCAGTAAGTAGTAACAGCCATAGCGGTCATGGTAGCAAAGAAAAAATTAACATTAATAGTGCTATCTTGTCAGAATTAGATAAGTTTGAAGCTAAACTAGGTGTTCCAGCTTTATCTAACAAAATCCAGGCAGGTCGTCCTTATGGTAAACCAGAAGATTTAGTCACTAAAAAAGTAATTACTCAAGAGCAGTTCGACCAAATTAAAGACCAGGTTGGTGTTCAAGAAGTGGCGCTTACTGGTGAAGCCAAAGATGTTGACTACATGAGTAAGTTGGGTTTAATGAAAGGGCATCTTTTAGTAGCACGAGAACTGCTAGATCAGAATCAACCGAAACAAGCAGAACCTCATATTGGACATCCAGTTGAGGAGATTTATGTTGATGTAGAAGATCAATTAAATGAGCGCAAAGTCAAAGAATTTAAGACAACATTGGTAAGTTTGCAAGATTTAGTAAAATCTAATCCGAAGGATAGCAAAGTTAAAACTAATTTTACTTCTTCAGTGCAAGCAGTTGACGGAGCGATCGCAGCTTTGCCAGAAGCTCAACGCTCAAAACCGGGATTTGTGCTACAGGTAATTAACGAATTGCTAGATTCAGCTAACTCTGAATATGGCGCTGCGATCGCAAATGGTAAAATAACCGCGCCAATTGAGTATCAAGATTCCCGTGGTTTTGTCTTTTATGCCAATGATTTATACAAAGGAATTTCTAGTCAAGTAGCTCAAGCAGATCCCGAAGCCCACAAAGCGATCGATGCTAGTTTTGCTGAACTCATAAAAGTTTGGCCTTCCGCCATCCCACCAGCGAAAGCAGTCAAAACAACTAGTGATGTTACCAAGCTCGTAAAAACCATTGAGGAAAACTCTCAAAAAGTCGTTGACAAATCTAATACCCAAGCACAGCGATAACAGTTTGTTTTAATGGAAAGCTGATGCTAAGGAGTTTAAAATGATGAAATCGTTAGAAGTTAGGAGTTATTAATTACGAATTACTTCCTCCTAACTTCTGACATTCCATTCGTTACTTTAACTAACAACTGATGCAAGAACTTGACCAGAAAAAAACCATTGACCTGCTGAATGCCATCATGGAATTTGAACTAGCAGGAGTAGTGCGTTATACACATTATTCTTTGATGGTGACTGGCCCTAACCGTATTCCAATTGTGGCTTTTTTCAAAGCACAGGCAAGCGAGTCTTTACTTCATGCTGAACAAGTAGGAGAAATTCTTACCGGTTTAGATGGGCATCCCTCACTGAAAATTGCCCCAATGGAAGAAACCTATCGGCATAAAGTCAAGGATATCTTGGAAGAAAGCTTATCCCACGAAAAAAAAGCATTGGATCTGTATAAAAACCTCCTCGAAACTGTCACCAATGCTAGTATTTATCTGGAAGAATTCGCTCGTGGCATGATTGGGCAAGAAGAGATGCACAATCTCGAACTGAAAAAGATGTTACGCGATTTTAGCTAAAAGTCATTGGTCATTAGTCAAAAAAATTCAAATGACATAGACGCGCCAGCGGCTACTCTTCGAGAACACCAAGGGCGAACCCGCAGGGTAGGACAACTGACTAATGACTAATGACAAAAGACAAAGGAAAAAAGATGGATTTTAGTACTGCTCTACCTACTTTTGTAATAACGCTCCGAGAAGGAGTGGAAGCTGCCCTTGTTGTTGGGATTGTGCTAGCTTTGCTGAAAAAAGCTAAACAATCCCGACTTAACTCTTGGGTATATGCGGGTGTTGGCGTTGGTATTGTCGTCAGTGCCTTTATCGGTGTGCTATTCAGTTGGGTAATTCAAATACTGGGAGCAGCGAATCCTCAATATACCTCTGTAGTTGAGCCAGCACTAGAGGGTGTATTTAGTGTGTTGGCGATCGCCATGCTCAGTTGGATGCTAATCTGGATGACTAAACAAGCCAGATTCATGAAAGCTACGGTTGAAGGAGCAGTAACAGAAGCACTGACACAAAACTCAAATGCTGGCTGGGGTGTTTTTACTTTAATTTTAATTGCCGTTGTCCGCGAAGGCTTTGAAACTGTTCTGTTCGTTGCTGCTAATTTTCAACAGGGATTCATGCCGGCATTAGGTGCTATTGGTGGTTTGGTAGCTGCAACTGCCATTGGAGTGCTGCTATTTAAATGGGGTGTGAAAATTAACATCCGCCAGTTTTTCCAGGTAATGGGCGTTTTCTTGGTGTTAATTGTGGCTGGGTTGGTAGTTTCAGGCTTGAAGCATTTTGACGAAGCTGTGGCCAACCTTGCTCTTAGCAGTCGTGCTACAGAAAGCCTGTGTTTCTATTACGAACGTTTTACAAGAGTACATTCTTGTATTTTGGGGCCAATGGTTTCAAATACTTCCACAATCTTGCCTGACGAGCAATTTCCTGGGATTATTCTCAAATCTTTATTTGGTTACAGAGACAATCTTTATCTTGTGCAAGCAGTGGGATATGTGACCTTTTTACTCACCATTGGAGGATTGTATTTCCGCAGTCTTGGAGGTGCTTATCCTGAAGGTAAAAAAAATATTCCCTTTGCTCAAAAACCAATTAGTTCTGCAAAAGATTAAAAGCACAAACAACGAGATACCCAACTTATTAAAGAAGTTGGGTCTCTAAAGCATTATGATTTTCACAAATAATATTTATTTAGCTAACAACTAACTATTCTGTGGTGCAAACAATACTTGCTTAAGCTGCTGACAAGCCTTTTCAATTGCATCTATACTACCTGGATTCACCAAACCAAAATAATCAAACACATAGACTCGGTTATTTTTAGTTGCTTGTAGTTGCTTCCAAAAAGATTCCTTTTTCAGCGAATCTAAAAGTCCTGCTTCTGAATTACCTTGTGGAGGATTAACCAAAATTATCACCTCGGGATTTGCTTCTAAAACTTTCTCAGCCGAAAGCGTCACATAGCCACTAATTGGACTTTTTCCTTGTAAATCTGCCGCGATGTTTTTCGCCTGGAATTTTGCCAGCAAATCCCCTGCCCAACTATTTTTATTCGGTGATAAAATTGGTTGACGATTAACCAACGCTAGAGTAGAAAAACCCTGAGTTGGCTTTTCTGGCAAGAAAGTTTTATAACGATTTAATAAAGGCTGAGGATCGGCATCAATTTTTTTAGCAAGGGTTTTAGTAAGTTCTTCTAGAGATTCCCAGTTATTCACCTTAACTAGCAAAGTTGCAATTCCTAGTTGCTGAAGTTTTTGAATTGGGATGTTAGAAAAACCCTCTGCACCAATAACTAAATCTGGTTTTAGTGCCACCACTTTTTCTAAGTTTGGTGGATTTTGTCCTTCACTAACACGGGGAATATCCTTGAATTTTGAGTCATCCTTAAATAATTTACTACCAGTGATTCCGACGATTTTTGTTGGATCGAGTCGAGAGATAATATCCGCAGAAAGAGAAGAAAGAGCAACAACTCTTTTTGCTGATTCTGTTGATAATTGTTGAGAATTGGTATTTGCCGTCTCAGTAGGATTTGTAACTTTTATATGTGATTGCTGAGTGTTTGTAGTCGTGCAAGCAGCTAAAACTATACTCATCAAAACCGCTAAAGCAGATAAGAGCCAATGACGACGCATATTAAAATTCCTTCTGGAGTAAGATTGCATAAAAAAATATTCAGTAAAATATCCAAAAATTGCAAATCATAGTTTTTGGCAGTATAGCTATAAATCAACAAGCGGGATCAACGCCGCCAGAGATTGAAAAATGTGTTTAATAACAAGAGCTAAAAGTCAAGTTATTCTTGTTTCAAAAAAATTACTGGCTTTGGCAGATTTTTACTAACTTAAGGTAGATGCAGAATCTACCTAATAGTAGATTAAATCTGTTTTATATTCAGATATTTTATAATGTTCTAAATGTATTTATGTATTTATATAAAAAATATGGCAACACAAACAGAGCTTTAACAGTCTTAAAAAATAGGTTTTAAAACCATTACAGCTTAAATATATAATTCGATACACGTTGCCTACAATTATCTGAATTGGGGCCGATGATTATCGTAAACAAGAGGGTTTAAAACCCCTACCTGTATAGGTAGCCCCAGTTTCAGTTGGGGTTTAAATCCCCGTCTGAAATTGTCTTTAATTTTGAATTTTGAATTTTGAATTTTGAATTGTTATTGTGTCCATCTACTGGTAGGTATGTCTAATCATCCTTTGAGCGTTGCAAAATCAACATTATTTTGGCGGCGTATATTCGCTGTTGTTTTCATTAGTAGTTCGTTGCTCCCCAACTTTGGAACTGAGCCAGCAAGGGCGCAAGCAACCCAATATTGTCAGTTATCATCATCGGTGGCGCAAGAAAAAGAAAAATTACGTTTATCAGCGCTCAAAGGCAATCAAGATGCCCAAACCCGCTACCAAAACTTACTAAAAAAACAGGCGCAAGAGTTACAGCAGTGCCGCACGAAAACTTGGCCGCAAATCCAAGCCATTTGGTTGCGCTTGTATCCCTGTGACATTCAGCCAGGAATAATCGATCAGATTATGGATCGGATTGTCAACCGTGGCTATAACCAAGTTAATTTGGAAGTATTTTACGACGGACAGGTATTATTGCCAGCAAAAGCTAACCCGACAGTTTGGCCTTCTATAATTCGCACTCCAGGGACAGAAAACATCGATATACTCGCTACAGCAATTCAAAAAGGTCGGCAACGCGGTTTGAAGGTCTATGCCTGGATGTTTACTAACAATTTCGGTTATACTTACGCCCAGCGTCGAGATCGAGAAAGTGCGATCGCTCGCAATGGTAAAGGTCAAAGCAGCCTATATGTTGTAGATAACGGCTCTCAAGTATTTATCGACCCCTACAACTCCCAAGCAAAAAGCGACTACTACCAATTAGTAAAAGAAGTTTTACGCCGTCGTCCAGATGGCTTGCTATTAGACTATGTGCGCTATCCTAGACAAGCAGGAAGTGATTCCATTGCCACCAAAGTTTCAGATTTATGGCTATATAGTCCCGCAACTCAAGAAGCTTTATTTAAACGGGCACTTAATTACAAAGGACTAGACTTAATTCGCCGCTATTTGAGCAAGGGATATGTCACCGCCGGAGATATCGCGGAGATCGATCAACTTTATCCCCAAGAAGGTGAACCTCTCTGGCAAGGGCGCATTCCCCCAGCAGCGCAAAAATCAATTCTGTCTGCAACCGACAGACAACCACTTTTGCAATGGGAATTGTGGCAATTAGCAGTTGCTCACGCCATGCAAGGAATTCTAGATTTTGTCAACATAGCTAGTTACCCAGCCAAGCAGCAAGGCGTTTCCACCGGAGTAGTGTTTTTCCCTGATGGCAACCAAACTGTCGGACAAGGGTATGATTCCCGCTTGCAACCTTGGGATCGCTTTCCCACGACATTAGAGTGGCATCCCATGTCTTATGGAAATTGCGGTAATGCCAGTTGTATTGTGGCGCAAGTGCAACGAGTTTTAAGTATGGCGAAACCGGGTACTAAAGTGATTCCAGCTTTAGCCGGCAAATGGGGAGAATCGATTAGTAATCGTCCATCCCTAGAAGTGCAAATGCAGGCACTTCGCAAATTTGCCCCCCAACTGAAGGGAGTTAGCCATTTCGCCTATTCTTGGCAATATCCTCAAAATGATAACGATCGCAAATTTTGTCGCGTTCGGTAAATATACAGAATTCAGGAGTCAGGAGTCAGAATTCAGAAGGAAAATTTTGCTAATATCTCTTATCCCACACTCATTGATTCTGAATTCTGTATCTTCTTCAATTAACTTAAAGCCAAGTCCTCTGGTGTATTACAGTTCAATAGCATTTCTGGTTCTGGTAAAGGCAAAACTTCTACCGGATATTGCCGCAGCCATTGCTGAAATGATCGCCCCCCTTGGTTGATAAACTCTAAAAGTTCGGGCAAACAGCGACGGCGATAGAAACCACACAGAGGTTCCCAGCCTTTGGGATGATGGGCTAAAGCTGCGATCGCATTATCCCCCACGCTATCAAGTCTAGTTACCCAATCTTGCAACACCTCAACCCGCAATCTCGGTAAATCGCAAGCTAGCAACAAAACCCATTCTGTCTGCACTTGGGCTAATCCTTGAGCAAAACCAACTAAAGGCCCGTGGGCTAGAGATTCTCCAGATAAAGGTACTTCTCGGATAAATTGGCAACCAGGTAAAAGCAAATCTTGATAACGTTCTGGCCAGGGAGTGATTATATAAACAGTATCAGCACAGCTTTGAGCAATCCCACAAACTCGCTGTAACAACGGTATTCCTTGAATGGGAATCAAGGCTTTATCTTGACCCATCCGAGAACTTTTACCGCCAGCTAATACAATGGCGGTTAATTTGCTACATGAGTTAATAGTCATTCGTCAAAAAAATAGAGGGTAAAAAACGAGTCAGAAGTCAAACTAGATTAACCTCTGACGCTGAAAGTAGAATAAATTTATCTTCTACTTAAACCCCATCATGGCTATCCAAGAACTCGAACAACAACTCCTTCAGCTTTCCCCCAACGATAAACTGTACATCATTCAACTCCTTGCCCAAAGCCTGACGACACACAATAACACCCAACCAGATCAACCAAGCAAACTCTCAGAGTTTTTCCGTCAATCTCCCCTAGCTGAACTCACCGAAGAACTAGACCTCAGTCGAGATGGCAAATAAAATCTATTTCACGCCCTTACCTGACTTTTCTCCACTTGCTGCAATAAATGCTCTACACTTTCTGCTGGTGCAAGACACTTCAAACCTTGGCAAACTAAGCCAACGCTACCCTCTGGTAAATCCGATGTGATGGCAAACACCGCCGATGGTAAAAACTTGGGGATCAGCGAGTTTATTTGCTCAGTGGTGCTGCGAATCAACGTAGAATTACGATACCAATCCAAGGCTGTAAATAAGCTGGGACAAGCTTGGGGAGCGCGATGCATCACACTTTTAAAAGCTTTCAAACCAAGTTCGGCTAAATCCAAATAATCTAAATTATCGGTGAGTAGAGCCAGACGGACAAGGTTAGCGATCGCAATTCCATTGGCTGATGGTGTAGCATTATCCGCATAACTCCGCTCTCTGACAATTAAATCTTGACTAGAATCTCTTGATGTGTTATTATACCCACCTAATTCCACACTCCAGAGAAATTCGTTGAATTCATCTTGAATAGCGATCGCATTTTCTAACCATTGTTCATGCTCAGGGTTGGAAGCTTGTAAATCTAGCAGAGCTTTAATAAAAAAGGCGTAATCTTCAGATTGGGCTAAAACGGTTGGTTCGCCTTGATAATTGAGTCGCTGAAAACGCCCATCTACAAACTGATTTTCCAAAATAAAATTCGCCGCTCGTGCTGCTAATTCCAAATATGATGGTTCTTGGAAAACACCAGCAGCCTTAGCTAGTCCAGAAATCATCAAACTATTCCAGGCGACAATCATCTTTGTATCTGTCACCGAGGGAATGCGACCCGGCCAGTTAGTGGTTTTTGCTTCCTGGTTGTTACGAGCCGGGGGAAAAGTTTCTAAGGACTCAGAACTACTAACGCCGTAACGAGCGGTAAACAGCTTGCTCAGTGCTGTTTCTAGCGTTGCACTCAGTTTATCTGAATTCCTTCTTTGTAAAACATTACTTCCTTCAAAGTTACCGTTAGGGGTAACAGTAAATTCTTCTTGTAATTCCGTTAATTCTTCCGGCGTTAAGAGTTGTTGGACTTCGCTGTAACTCCAAACATAAAAAGCTCCTTCTTCTGGTTCTACCGCCGTGGCTTGGGTAAAGCTATCGGCATCTTGAGAAGCATAGAAGTAACCTTCCGGTGCGGTCATTTCCCGCTTTAGCCATTGTACAGTACCAGCAACGGCTCTCTCAAAAGCTGATTCTTGAACTCCTGCACTCCATAAATTTCCGAGATACTCCACAATCTGCCCATTGTCGTAGAGCATCTTTTCAAAATGCGGTACTGTCCAAGTCGGGTCAACAGTATAGCGATGAAAACCACCAGCTACATGGTCATAAATCCCTCCCAGCGCTAAGTCTAGTCCCCGCTGGGTAGAAACTTGCTTGCCATCATAGCGAGATTCAAAATTAAATCGAGTTCCCCGCAGTGCTAATTCTGTATAGGGAATCATCGGAAAGCTATTACCAGATTTGTTAGGAGTAATTACACCTGTGCTGGTTTCCCAACCTTGGCGGAGTAATTCACGGTCTTCAAGCTCATCTGTTGTACCGTCCTGCAATACCGCAGACGTGAGCAGAGACTCAATAATTAAGGCTTTGCGTTGCTGTAATTCTTGTTTTTCGGTGTCGTAATAACGGCGAAGGGCTTGCAACACCTGCAAAAATCCTGGACGACCATAGCGCGGGTCTACAGGAAAATAAGTCCCAGCATAAAACGGCACTAAATCTTCTGGGGAAAGAAAAATATTTAAAGGCCAACCTCCTTGACCGCTCATCATCTGCAAAGCTTGCATATAAATGCTATCGAGGTCAGGTCTTTCTTCCCTGTCTACTTTGATGGGAAGATAATTAGCATTCATGTAATCAGCGATCGCACTATCAGAAAAAGCTTCGCCTTCCATGACAGTACACCAGTGGCAACTAGAGTAACCAATGGAGAGAAAAATTGGTTTATTTTGCGCCCTTGCAGTTGCAAGCGCTTCGTCACACCAAGGCCACCAATCAATGGGGTTTTCGGCGTGTTTGCGGAGATAGAGGCTCTTAGCTTCAGCAAGGCGATTAGTCATGATCAAATGCAAATAGTTGCCTTCTTTGCTCAGTCTACCTTGTTCCCAAGAGTGTTAGCCTCTACAGCTATGTAGATGTACAGCTAACCCTACGAACTAGTTAGCCCTTGGTTAGGAGGTAGTAGCATGTCATTGATATCGCCAACACCTGTATAAGTTGTGAAATATTTTTACTGAAAAGATCGCAATAGCAAGCTAACAATATTTGGTGGTGTTTCTTGTACAGGTGATGCTGTCTTTGACTGAATTAAAGTATTGGGGCTAAGTCCTGCTATCAGGTGGAGCAAGAAGGTGATGATGGCGGCTTGTATAAGTTTTTCCAGCATGGCACGTCTCTTGTGAATGGATAGCATTTCAATTAGGACTGGTTATTCTGAATACACCTCGTACTATCGATTTACCGAATCTAACAAAAATAACTTGATAATTGCTGAGGGAAATCCTAAAAAAATGTTTAAAATGTTACATAAAGCTAAGATAAGTCCCTAAGCAAGTTTGATTTCGGTTATCGGTTTAATAACTACATCGCCAAAGTTACTCAGCAAAGGCCGAGATTATGAGGTTGGCGATAATTGAAGTTTTTTGATTTGTTTTCCCGACATGGGATATTCTCTTAGACACCTTTTACGGACAAAAAGTGCCCTTAGAGGTTGAGAAAGAGGCAAAGAAACAGGGGAAAACGATAAAGGTTTAAATTATCTGCTTAGGAACAGTAGAGATAAACCCCAGTTTCGTGCTGTCACCGATAAAATGTATTTAAAGTAGCCACAAACACGCTTCCATGATTCCTATCGTTATTGAACAATCGGGTCGAGGTGAACGCGCCTTTGACATCTACTCACGGCTGTTGCGTGAGCGCATCATCTTTTTGGGACAACAAGTTGACAACAACATTGCTAACTTGATTGTTGCCCAACTGCTGTATTTGGATGCTGAAGACCCGGAGAAGGACATTTATATGTACATCAATTCTCCCGGTGGTTCGGTGACGGCTGGTATGGGCATTTTTGACACTATGAAACATATTCGCCCTGATGTCTGTACAATTTGTACCGGATTGGCGGCGAGTATGGGCGCTTTCCTCCTCAGCGCGGGTACTAAGGGTAAGCGGATGAGTTTACCCCATTCTCGGATTATGATTCATCAACCTCTCGGTGGCGCTCAAGGACAGGCGACTGATATTGAAATTCAGGCGCGGGAAATTTTGTACCACAAAAAGCGGCTAAATGACTATTTAGCCGACCATACAGGTCAACCAATTGAGCGCATTGCTGAAGATACTGAACGTGACTTCTTCATGTCACCAGAGGAAGCCAGAGACTACGGTTTGATTGACCAAGTGATTGACCGCCACGCTGCTGGTAGCCGCCCAGCTGTTGCTGCTGTCTAGTCATTAGTCATTAGTCATTAGTCTTTTGCTAATGGCTATTGACTAATCAAAATCCTGCTAATGGGTCTGGCTGCGATTGGAGATATTTGAGGAATTGGTGTAATTCTTCTTCAGTTAGTAAAGTACGCGATCGCTTCCTATAAATTTTAATTAGATGTTCGCGTCCCTGTTCTAGTGTCCAACCTAAACGCTGCATTTCAACATCAGTTTTTGCTAATACCTCAGATAAATCTTGGAATTCTTCATCTTCTGTATCAAGATTGCTGGGGTATTCTACTGTAGGTTCAGATTCTAAGTATTTGACGAATTCTAATAATTCTTCTTGGGTAAGCAAATTCTTATTTTGCTTGCTAGAAGTTTTGATGACATACTTATACTTCTGTTCTTCTTCCTTCATCCAACATAAGCGTTCGATTTCACCATTAATTTGTCCCTGCTGTTGTGTCCAACATAACTCTTCAATTTCAACATTAATTTTGGCAGTAACAACTTCGTCTAACGGTTGAGATGCAAGGTATTGGAGGAAGTCTAGTAATTCTAATTCTGTCAGTAAAAAACGCGATCGCTTCCCATAAGTTTTTTTGAGATGCTCCCGCCCCCGGTCTGTTGTCCAGCCTAGTCGCTGCATCTCAACATCTGTTTGAGCAATTACTTCACCAAAATTCCCAGGTTCCATAGCTTCATTACTGTTTCAATAGCCTACGTTATTAGTCATTAGCCCTTGCAAATGACTAATGACTAATGACTAATGACTAATGACCAATCAAAATCCCGCTATTGGATCTGGCTCAGATTGAAGGAATTTGAGGAATCCGTGTAATTCTTCTTCAGTAAGCAAAGTTCTACCCCGCTTACCGTAGGTTTTAATTAGATGCTCCCGTCCCTGTTCTGGTGTCCAGCCTAGACGCTGAAGTTCGACATCTGTTTTAGCAATGACATCTGATAAATCTACGGGTTCAGCTTTCTTCTTTCTCTTTCCTGCCACAGGTAGAGTAGTTACATCCTCTTGAGGCGTGTAACTCCGAGGTGTAAATGGTGTGACATTATTAGCAGAAATTGGGGGAAAGGTTTGATTTTCTACCTGGTTATCAAAGGTTATTTCTAATTTTTCAACTGGAAGATCGAATTCTGGCTCCCGGTCAGCAGTTACAGGAAAGTTTTGACTTAAATCCTGACTATAGGTATCGCTTAGTAGAGGTGCAGCATTGCTGTACTCGTACTGTTCGTTACTGCTTGTTACTACTTCTGGTTTGATGTTGCGGACTTTGGAGGGTGGGATAGATATTTCCTTATCGCTGACCACTGGCCATTGACTACTAACAGAATCCCCCTCTTTTGCAGAGGAATAAGTAGACTCACTCAATCCTGCTTTGGTATTCAAAGAAGGATTTACCTGTGCTGGGGAAATTGGATTTGAGCTAAATGCCACTGATTCGGGTGCGGCATTTGTAATACCCAAAACTATCAACGCCCTAGTTCTGGCTTGGTCTTCTGCTGCTTCTATTGTTTCTGCTGCTGCCATACCCGTCGCACGGGTTACGCCTTCAATTTGTACGCTTGCCCGAACAATATATTTTCCTTGAAAAATTTGCACTAATTCAGAAATCAGGCTGCCGTTGGGATACAAGCTCTGGAATTGAGCCAACATAATACTGCTACCAATCTAAATCTGTTGGGTACTTGGGATTGGGGACTGGGACAGGGGAAAGAATTATTTTAATCCTATATCCCTAATACCCAATCCCCAGTCCCTTTTAATGCTTTATCTCGTGTCCCAATTGTAGCAGTAGCTGTTTTTTGACGAAATTTTTGGCTAGTGCTAACTTGTCTGGGTAGTCTTGCTTGCAATGCTATACTGATTACCCAACTAGATATCTAGAACTATTTTCTGGAAGTGCGCTCTAAATCTACAATAATGGAGATAAGGTTCGCCCTCACTGCTTATTAAGCTGCTGACCTAATTGTTACCGATTCTACATGTGGGAAAATTGGGTTCACCGGCAGTTCCTCCTAGTAAAAAATCAGGTTCTAATGGCGTAAAATTACCTTCACTCTAGACAATCAGACACCTGTAGTTTCCACGCCACTTGACGGCAGTGGCTCCCCTGCATAGCGCTTTTGGGCAGTATGGATTATCCAAAACCCAGCTTCTCAAAAACCCGTCGCGTAATTAACTAGCGGGGCTAAATCTTAAACAGGCGTGCAATCTTAAGTTTGGTTAGGTGAAGGAACTTGAACGCAGGCGAATTCTGAGAGCATCGTGCAGTGAGAAGTTCGTAGATGTCCAGAGTTGTCCGTGGGTAGGCTTCCTTTGCTCGGAACTGCTGGAGTAGTTTCCCACAGGGCTGGGGTTGGGTTTCCTTTCCTTAGAACTTGGGAAGCCTTACCTCTGGGCAATTCGTTTCCAGCTTGTTTCTGTAAGCCGTGAGGGTATACAGGAATGAACCAGATTAAACAACAAATGATGTTTTGACCAAAGGTCGGTTCACTGCATGGAATTTTCAATCGCTACACTCCTTGCCAATTTCACCGATGATAAATTGGTAGCTCGGAAGGTTTTAGAAAAGAAACTTGGCTGTGAAGATGAAAAAAGCTTACAGAAACTTCACATTGCTTTAGATGTTCTCGAAAAAATCGGTATTTTAGTGAAAGAACGGGGCAAGTACCGTCGTGTTTCAGAAGAGGGAATAATCGAGGCAAAACTCCGTTGTTCTAGTAAAGGCTTTTGCTTTGCTATTCAAGATGTGGAAGGAGCCGAGGATATTTACATCCGCGAAAGTCATTTGAGTAATGCTTGGAATGGCGATCGCGTTTTGGTAAGAGTTCTCAAGGAAGGCAGCCGTCGCCGCTCTCCTGAAGGGGAGGTGAAGCTGATTCTCGAACGTTCTAACCATACTTTATTGGCACGAATTAAGCAGGTAGAAACTGGTTTTAGGGCTGTGCCTTTAGATGACCGATTGCTGTTTGAACTGAAAATTCAACCTAACGAGGCAAAGTTAGAAGAAGCGATCGATCACCTAGTTCATGTGGAAGTTTTACGTTACCCATTGGCACAATATCCTCCCCTTGGTCGAGTAGTGCAAATCCTCGGTAGCGATGCCGAAGCTGCTGCTGATATAGATTTAGTTACGTGCAAACACGACCTTTCTCGGACTTTTCCGGATCATGTTCTAGAAGCCGCCGCTAAGTTGCCCAAAAAGCTACTCAAAGCAGACCTGAAAAATCGCCTGGATTTGCGTAATTTGTTTACTCTCACTATTGAAGGGGTAAATGGCAACACCAAGATTATAGAAAACGCTTTTAGTTTAGAAAAAAACTTAGCCGGAAATTGGCTTTTGGGCGTTCATATCACCGATGTTTCTCACTATGTCCAACCTGACGAAGCTTTAGATAGAGAAGCATTAAAACGCGGTAAGTCAGTGTATCTGGGAGAATTGGTGTTGCCAATATTGCCTCCAGTGGTAGCAGAACGCTGTTCTTTAGTACCTGGGAGCGATCGCTTAACCATCTCTTTCTTAATTACCATTGATCCCCAATCGGGAGAAGTGCTGGAGTGGGAAATTCAACCCAGTGTAATTAACGTCGAGACTGCATTGAGTACTGAACAAGCTCAAGCAATTCTCACAGGTGATGCTGACAATCAATCTCCACAGGCCGTCCAAGTAGTGCAAGACCTCCAAGCCTTGCAAACAGCCGTCAAACAGGTAAGGTTGACTCGTGGTAGCCTCCAGTTGAATCTGCCGCCCAGTCAAAACGCCTACTATGATGAAGGGATTCTTGGCGCTGTGGTGGTGAACGATTTACCAGTGCGATCGCTACTCACGGAGTTGGTACTGTTAGTTAATCAACTGGTTGCAACTCACTTAAATGCTCTTGGTGTTCCTGCTATCTGGCGAGTCCAAGGTACACCCGATGTCGAAGATGTCCAAGAAATGCTGAAATTGGCAGTCAATTTAGGCGTTGACCTCACACTAGATCCAGAAGTCGATATCCAACCTTTAGATTATCAGCATTTGACCACAGCTTTTGCGGAATCTCCCTCTGAGCAAGTTCTGACTTACTTGTTGCAAGATACCCTTAAACCGTCGGCATATAGCACCACTAAAGGATCTCACTTTGGTCTGGCACTACCCCAATATGTCCACTTTAGCGCCCCATTGCGACGTTATCCAGATTTGCTGATGCAGAGAGTGTATTACAGCCTACTCGAAAACGGACGCGATCGCCGCAATACCCGTGTCAGAGAGCGGGTTAACTTGCGCCACTCCTCTAGCCACGAGGAAATTAACTGGAACGTTTTACCCCCAGAATTGCAACAAGAACTGCAAAGCGATTTGACTAGGGTAATTGTCCAACTCAACGACCGAGAAAAAGAAGTCCAAGAAGCCGAAGCCGATTTAGCTGGACTGCAAAAAGCCCAACTGATGAAGCAACGCATCGGACAGGTATTTCAAGGTGTGATTACTGGCGTTCAATCCTACGGTTTCTTTGTGGAAATTGAAGTCCCAGCCGCCGAGGTGGAGTCCAGCAGTAATCCTGGTGTGCCTTTGAGGGTGGAAGGATTGGTACACGTCAGTTCTCTCAAAGATGATTGGTATGAATATCGCGCCAGACAACAGGCATTGTTTGGTCGTAAAAATCGCGCTTCTTATAGACTAGGCGATCGCGTCGCCGTTCAAGTTAAGAGTGTCGATTACTACCGTCAACAAATTGATTTGGTAACAGTCGGCAGCGATGGCGTACCTAAAGGTTTAAGTGGTAATGGCTCCAATGACGATCTTTCAGACCTCTACTTACCAAATGATATGGAGCCTGATGACCTAGACCCTTACTCTGAGGATGAGTAAAGTGAAAAAGCAGGGGAGCAGGGAGCAGGGAGCAGGGGAGCAGGGGAGAGTTCAAATACCAAGTTCTTTCCTCTCTGCCCCTCTGCCCCCTACCCCCTGCCTCTTATAAACTAAACCTTACGTGTCAAATAACACTAAACCTCTAATTTTAGGCGTATCGGGCGCATCTGGTCTGATTTACGCTGTTCGCGCAATCAAATTTTTGCTCGAAGCGGATTACAGTATTGAATTGGTTGCCTCTAAATCTACTTACATGGTTTGGCAGTCAGAACAGGAAATTCGGATGCCACCAGAACCAACCGCACAAGAGCAATTTTGGCGGGAGCAAGCTGGAGTTGCCCTTTCGGGTAAACTCCGTTGCCATCCTTGGGGTGATGTTGGAGCCGGAATTGCCAGTGGTTCCTTCGCTACTCTGGGGATGTTAATTATTCCATGCAGTATGAGTACAGTGGCAAAGCTAGCCGCTGGCTTGAGTTCCGATTTACTAGAACGGGCGGCAGATGTCCAACTCAAAGAAGGGCGAAAACTGGTCATTGTTCCTCGTGAAACGCCTTTTAGCCTCATCCACTTGCGTAACTTAACCTCTTTAGCTGAAGTTGGAGTAAGAATTGTCCCTGCTATTCCTGCTTGGTATCATAATCCGCAAACCATCGAGGATTTAGTTGATTTTGTAGTTGCCCGTGCTTTAGATCAACTAGATATTGACTGCATCCCGATTCAGAGGTGGGAAGGCCGTCGCTAACCCTGCCAGTGGACTCAGAAATTTCACAATAGTCCTAAAAGGGTAATGATAGAGATGGCTGATAGTGTCAGTAGTCAGTGAACAGTAATTGGTGAAGAGTAATCAGACTGATGACTGACAACTGACCACTGACAACTAACCACTGACAACTGACAACTGACAAAATTGCTATGGCTGTAATTCGCTTAATTCTATTAGTGGCAGTATTGGGAGGACTAACGCTGTTGTTAGTTCAAAATTTTTCACCTGCCCTATCGCTAGTATTTTTGGGCGTGCGAACTCAACCATTACCACTAGCGATATGGATTTTGTTCAGTACTGCCACAGGTGCTTTCACATCTATATTGATTGCTACCTTGTTTAACTTATCGAATTATTTTGTGGCAGGACAACGCCAAACACCCGAACGCCGAGGTACAACTTCAGCGCGTGCAAAAGCAACCCAGAGAGAAGAATTTACATCTCGTCCTGCCACTCCACCACCAGCTAGTAAAAAAGAAGAGCCTACTAGCAGTGAGGTATTTGATGATTGGGAGACAAATGGCAATAGAGATGATGACTGGAACTTTGATGAAAAGTCAGAGGAAACACCTAAACCTAATCCTCAAGCTCAACCTGCTAGAGATTCTAAGATTTACGAACGTCAATCAGAAACTAAAAGCGGTTCTCAGTCTGGTTCAGTTTACTCCTACAGCTACCGCGAGCCTAAAAATACGGCTGCGGGAAAAACTGAATCGGTTTACGATGCCGATTATCGCGTAATCATTCCCCCTTATCAGCCGCCGACTACCAATCAAGCCGATGATGATGATTGGGAATTTTTTGATGATGATGAGGATTTTGAGGATGATGATAAACGCTCTCGTCGGTGAGGATGTAGCGTCTTACGTCTCTATTTGATGCCACAGCGCTCTCTAGATTCCTGCTTGACCTTACCAGTCATGGCGGCTTCCTGCAAAGTCATGAAAGCATTAAAATCTTCCAAGTCATATCGGGTAGTCAACAATTGTCGTAGTTGATTTTCAGCTTCCACTGTCAAATAGCCAGTTGCTAAAGCTTTTTGTACTACGTCACGAATTCGATTCATGGTTGACGCCTCATTCATCATATATTTATTCATTCAGGCTTATTGGGGTGAAATATGCAGTAGTTTTTGTACCAAAACTTCTTTATTTACAAATATTTGTTGAGCGATCGCAGGATATAAGTCATGATTTACACCTCTATCAAAACCATTTAATTGAAAAAGCTGGTTATAACTAGATTTTTAGACTAATAATGCCGTGCTATTCAAAACACAGTATTGTGTATACTTAAAGTTATCCACCAGAGTGAAAATTCGGATTATTCACATAGACAGGAATTGTTTCGATAAAGTTTCAAACAAGCTATATTAATTTTTTTGTTAAGCATAGCGATTAATATACGGCAATTACCAGGTTACATCAAGATATTTGCTACATCCCTGAGAAATTCATCGTTGATTCTTTATAGTAATTTCACTGAAGAATCGTTAAATCTGTAAGAATCCACTTTAATTTCTGTTCGCGCAGTGTGACGTAGCCATACTAATTTCGCTTAATAGGGCAAGAGTTAATACGAATTCGTAATTCGTAGTAGAGCCTCCGGCACGCTACGCGAACGTAATTCGTAATTAAGAAAGTCCTACCTAGTCAGG
>NZ_JAVRCP020000067.1:0-20226 GCF_034530675.2 Nostoc sp. DedVER02 | reverse complement strand
CGATTTATCGCGTCTTCTAAAAACGGCGATTTATCGCGTCTTCTAAAAACGGCGATTTATCGCGTCTTCTAAAAACGACGGTTCATCGCGTCTTCTAAAAACGACGGTTCATCGCGTCTCAAAAACCCAAAAATTACATCAGGCGATTTTGAAAATATTGGCGGTACAAATCGCAGCGTGGCATTACCTTATTTTCATAACAATATACAACTAAACCCATACTATGTAATTTAAAAGCTGACTCAGAATCTAACTCTATTGGTACTAAACTATTCACAACCTGCCTAAAAGCCGTCACTAACTTTGGATGATGTTCGAGATTACACAAATGCCCTCGGAGATGATCCTGATAAATTGCCGCTTCAGTTGGGGCTGTTTGTAACAACTCTTCAAGAGTGATGTACTGATGTTGAATATGATAAAGAGCTAGCCGGATTAAATAAGGATGTCCGCCTACCATATCCATCAGTTTTTTAACCTGAGTATCAGTCCAATTTAGCCCTTGATGACGTTCAACCAGAATTTGGACTTGTTTTGGAGTAAATTCTTGTAATTCAATGCTCAACCCTACATTAAAGGGGGATTGATTAATATTTAGGGGAATATAAACTTCTTGGGAATGTACCAAAACTAGCCGGAGTTTTTTCCAAAGTTCGCTACTGCGATCGCCATATTTAGCATACTCATACCAAGCTCGCAACAGGTTAAGAAAGTCTTCGGCAGTGTCCCGATAGGGAAAAATGCGATCGACACCATCTAAGCTGATTACTAATGGGCTATCGATTTCTTCTAACAAACACTCTTCAAAGTAAGCAGTAGTTTTATCTTTACTGCCATAAATACTCCAATAATCGTCTAATTGATGAAGCTGCTTCAGTTTCCTACCAACACTTTCACAGAACCAGCGTAAAAATGTATCCAAGTTAGTGAAAACTGCTTTATCTGCTAAATGGAAGCTGATAGACACTGTTTGATAGCCATGCTGTCTAGCTTCATCAAGAATCCTAGCCATTAATGAAGTTTTGCCCATTTGTCTAGGCGCTTTGATCCGAATCAGGGAACCTGGCTGCAAAATCTCTTGAAAACAGCGATCTTCAATGGGATGGCGTTCAATATAAAAGTTAGAAGTAAGAGGGACTTGTCCTACAGGTAATTCTGCTTCTACATTTGTATTTACCTTTAGTAATGCCGCTTCATTCTCTTCAGAAGATGACATCAGCTTTTCAGGTTGTAAAATTGCCTCTAAATGCTTTGATGAACTAGCATTCCAATAAAGGCGCTGTCGCTCTAAGGCTGCTTGAAAATTTTTTTTACCGACCTTTTCGCCAAATGCTGCTGATAGCATCTGCCATAACTTTGGGCCAACATCATGCTGTAGATATTCGGTAGTGTAGCCATGATTTTGGGCAATCTCGTCATATTTCTTACCTTGCCAAGAGTTACGCAATATTGTTACTTCAATATCTTTCAGATGTCTTTTTGTCTGAGTAACAACTGCTGCATCTAATATTTTTAATGCTGTTTCAAAGTCCATTGTTCATGGATGAATCATAACTATTTGTATATTGAGATCCAATCCAAACCTTCAACTTTCCAGATTTTTTCACAAATAATCTTCCAATGGCTGAAATCCAGACCATGCCTAGTTTAGTAAAGATTACTCTCCTGAAATTTCCTTACTTAACCTTACCTTGCTGCTTTTATCGTTGAATTTTTGGGAATAAAACTCCTTAAATTATCCACATTTACCTTTTTGAGTTCAAAAGGCAACCTGGTAATAACAGCAATAGCAGTTGTTGGGCTTTGGATAAATCTAGCTTTTTTGAAAAATTATCCAAAGTCTAAATCAAGGAAATAATACACAAACTCACAACGAAATCAAAGAAAATACAAAATTATGGCAATTATTAGTGGAACCATAACCCAAGCCGACGACAAAATTATAGCTGATGGAGCAAACGATCTAATCAATGCTCTAACAGGTAACGATACGGTTTCTGGTGGCGCGGGCAATGATACTTTAATAGGCAATTTCGGCAACGATTCTCTATTAGGAGGACTTGGTAACGATTCTCTTGATGGTGGATTCAACACAGATACCCTTGATGGTGGCGCAGGTAACGACACTCTCAACGGCGGCGATGACAACGACACTCTTATCGGTGGAACTGGAAACAATCGCGTTAATGGTGGTGCGGGTAAAGATATTCTCATCGCTCAAAACGGTAACTTTCCAGCTATCGGTGATGTTGGCGATACCTTAATTGGCGGTGCAGGTGATGACGAACTGCGTGTTGAAGGAGCCTCAAATTATTTCTTGACCAATAATCAGTTGTTTGTCGGTAATTTAGTTCACCAATTTTCTGAGGTTGAGCGTGTTAAGCTCACTGGTACTGCGGGTAATGACACGATTAATGCGTCTCAAGCTTTGTTATCAGATCGAACCGATCTCTTTGGCGGTGCAGGTAATGACACTATCATAGGTAGCCGTGGTCTCGATCAGATTAACGGTGGTGATGGAAATGACAGCATAGTAGGAGGAACAGGATTTAACTTCCTGCGTGGCAATAATGGCAATGACACCTTAATAGGTGGAAATGACAACAATAATTTGAATGGTGCGGAAGGGAATGATTTTCTCCAAGGCGGAGCCGGGAGGGATAGTTTTTCTGATGGAGCCTTAGATGGAGCGGGTGATGATCAATACATCGGAGGAGGAGGTGAAGATTTCCTATTTATAAACGGTGACAATAACTTTGAGCTTTTCTCATTTGTAAATGAACCAAACAAAAGTCAACTTAAAGGTGGTAAGTTTGGCCCTGGGGCTAATCTGGATGATTCAGCTACAGGTACTGATACCCTCCAAGGTATTGAAAACGTCGAAATCCAAGGAGGAGATAGCAATAATCGCATAGATGCTAGCCGTGCTAACCAAAAGGTTAATGTAACCCTTAATGGTCGCGGTGGCAGCGATATTCTGCTAGCTGGTAGCGGTAACGATGTATTATTTGGCGGATTGGGCAACGATCGCGTTGAGGGAAATGCAGGTAACGATCGCCTAAATGGTGACTCTGGCAATGATACTCTTGTCGGAGGTGCAGGTAATGATACCCTGCTTGGCGGTGGTAACTTTAATAGCGGAGATATAGATGTTTTAACAGGAGGAGTTCTATCATCTCAAGGGGTTCAATCTGTTGATACGTTCAGCTTAAATGACTCCTATCGGCAAGCCGGTCATGCCGTTATTACAGATTTCTCTCTACTAGATGGAGACAAGCTCAATCTTCGCGGTGTTGCTAGCGATTACACATTCGTACAGCAAAACTTTAGCAGTGGTAGTTTTACAAATTCCTCATCGGTCTTAGATACAGTAATTTTCTTCGGTTCGCCTGCTTTGGGCGACGTAATTGCTGTAGCTGAGGATGTAAGTTTGAATACGCTAACTACTGGTATCACATTTACTATTTAACTCTTCCAGCATCAACTTATGTAGAGACGCAAAATTTTGCGTCTCTATTTATCTATTGGCAAATAACAGTGATAGAAATTTTAGTTATGGGTCAACAGTCCATTTAAAAAAAGATGTTTTTCGAGAGGCACAACGCTCTTCAATTCGGTGTCCTTGTTACAATTCCACGGCTTTTAAAGGGTGGGTTTCCCAATTCCCAAATTTTATTGATTAATCATCGCTATTTTTAGATTGACGTTTCAATTGTTTTAATGATTGATACATATCTGGCAGGCGACCATAAACAGCACATACCTTGAGATACAGTTTGTAAGGAATTGCTGGAGTTCCTGAGACAATTTCTCCTGGTGCAACATCGCTATGAATTCCAGTTTGAGCAGATGCGATCGCACCATCTCCCATTTTTACTTGATTAGCGATCCCTGTTTGTCCAGCTAAAATAACCCGATTGCCCAGTTTAACACCTCCCGCCATACCAGCCTGACCTGCGATCGCACAGCCGGAACCGATTTGGCAACCATGACCTATTTGTACTAAGTTATCAATTACTGTATTACGACCTATCCGTGTTTCTCCGACAGCTGGGCGATCGATGGCGGTATTACAGCCAACTTCTACACCATCTTCTAAGACTGTATAGCCCGATTGTTCCATTTTCAACCAACCAGTACGGGTGGGAACATAGCCAAAGCCTTCTGCACCGATGACAGCACCACTGTAAATGACACAATCTGCACCGATGCGGGTGCGTTCATGGATGGTACAGTTGGCGTGTAAGGTGGTGCGATCGCCAATTTTGGCATCTGGATAAATCACTACATTGGGATGAATAATTGCGCCATCGCCAATTTCTACGCCTTGCTGAATCACAGCATGGGGGCCAATATAAACATCACTACCAACTTTTGCGCTGGAGTGAATCACAGCTGTGGGATGAATTTCTGGGATAGGGCGATATGGCTGGTAAAAAAGTGCGATCGCTTTGGCAAATAACAGTCGCGGATCTGGGGTTGCTATCCAGACAATACCCTTTTCTTGTGCGACTACCTGTAATTTTTCGTCTTTGGGCAAAATTAAAGCACTAGCATTGGTCTTACCAACAAAAGACCCAAATTTTGCCCCCTCTACATAGCTGAGAGTACCAGTGGTAGCTTCATCAATGGCTGCTACCCCTGTAATTTCTGGGTCATGGTCTGGGTTGTTAGTGAGACTATTATTAGTGGCGGCATCACCAAATTGGCGGAGAATTTCGCTGAATTTCATTGTTGGATGTGTTCAAAATTGATCTACAAAGGATGGTAGCTTTATTTTTGCCGCTTTGTACTAGTACAGCACGGCGGAAGTAAACCACCCATTTCAAATCTATGAAACCCTTACGCTGTATTCATTTTCAATTTTTAATTTTTAATTTTTAATTCCGCCTTGCGGTACTAGTCGCTATTGGCCATTGCTATACCTGCTAAATACCCAGTTGTCCAAGCACTTTGGAAGTTAAAGCCACCGGTAACGCCATCAATATCTAAGATTTCTCCAGCAAAATAAAGACCAGGAACTAACCTACTTTCCATCGTCTTGAAGTTGACTTCTTTGAGCTTAACGCCACCACAAGTTACAAATTCTTCTTTGAAGGCTCCTTTGCCGTTGATTAAGTATTGTCCTTGAGTAAGTTCTTGCAGCAGCCGATTTAACGTTTTACTAGATATTTCTGCCCAACGGTCATCTGTAGCGATCCCTGCACGGTTAATGATATATTGCCAGAGACGATGGGGGAGTTCAACACCGCGATGCAATGCGATCGCTTTTTTACCCCATTCATCCTTAACTGCTAAAACTTTTTCTCGCACAAGTTCATGTTGCATCAAGGGCAGCCAATTAATCGATAATTTGGCTTGATAGCGGCTTTCGTGCAGAACTCTCGCACCCCAAGCAGAAAGCTTCAAAACAGCTGGGCCACTCAAACCCCAGTGGGTAATTAACAATGGCCCAGTTTGTTGTAATTGGGATTTTCCCCCCGCAGATAGCCGCAATTGCACAGGGTTAACGCTAACTCCAGCTAAAGCCCGCAGTTGAGGATCGACAATGTTGAAGGTAAATAACGAGGGTACTGGCGGTTCAATTTGATGACCTAACTCTTGGACAATTTTATAACCCGCAAGGCTACTGCCGGTCGCCAGAAGTAGGCGATCGCATTTAATCGTCTCTCCCGATTTGAGAAGGATATCAAATCCCTCATCTGTTGCGGTTCGTTTCACCGAAGTTACATGTGTGCCGATCCGGAGTTTTACCCCAGATTTCGCCACCGCTTTAATTAGACATTCCACAATAGTTTCTGAAGTGTTGGTGACAGGAAACATCCGCCCATCAGCTTCAGTTTTCAGATAGACTCCACCAGCAGCAAACCAAGCTACTGTATCTTGAGGGCCAAAGCGAGTCAAAGCACCCCGCAAAGCTTTTGCACCTCTGGGGTAATTTTGCACTAACTCCTCCGGCTCAAAGCAAGCGTGAGTGACGTTGCAGCGTCCACCACCAGAAATTAGCACTTTCGCCAGTGGTTGACGACTGGCTTCGAGTAAAGTAACTTGGGCATCAGGATTGGCTTTAGCACAAGCGATCGCACCAAAAAATCCTGCTGCCCCACCCCCAATAACTACGATTCGTAACGGTAGCAAGTTCTAAAATTTCTCAATAGCACGTACTTTACTAGGCTAGCCGTTATCTTCACTATTCAACTAGTTCAAATTGATCTTTTGTAGCTCCACAAGTCGGACATACCCAATCATCTGGTATATCTTCAAAGGCTGTTCCCGGTGCTATATCGCTATCTGGATCGCCTACTTCTGGGTCATATTCATAGCCGCAAACGGTACATAGATACTTTGCCATGTTCCTTTCCCCTAGTAAATTGTTGGCATCGCTTCCCTATTAAATACTTCTAGCGGTGAGTAATAATAGCCACGCTACAATTCTTAAACGAGAGTATACGTATACCCTTGAGCTAAATTTCCTAGATGATGATAGATCCGATCACAAACGCCACCAAGTTCTTTGGGCGTAACTGATTAGCCCGATGGCGATCGCTCCTAGTAGCAGTAGTAAAATTATTCCACCTGGAATAAAAGTAAGAATACCAAAGCCTCTCAGTACCCAAATAGCTACGCTAACACCGAGAAGCATACCAAAAATCTGGATTAATCTACGATTTAAAGAAGATTGACTCACTTAATTTTCCTCTCAACTCAACAGACGTTACACTTGATATTGACAATTAAAATATGAAGTTACGATTAAGTTACAGTTTCATCAAAATTAACACGCAAAAATCAAGAAATGTAAGCCAAATTTTTGGGTAAGTGCTTGATGTTCGGTCGTGTTTGTGACATTCTAGCCATTAAAAACTTAGTTTTGATTTATAAATATTTCTATTATCAAATTCACTTAAGTGTCAATTGTGTTAATTGTGATAAGAACTACAACTTTTACGTAAAGTAACTGAAAGAATTACCAATAACTAACCCTTTCCGGAAAGGATAGGTATTACACTGGAACTAAAATTTAATAGGTTGAAGCTAAATCAAGTTTTATGGCTTGTAGTTTCAACTTTATTTTAGGTGGATGAGTTGAGGAGTAACTAAAATCATTATGTCTGCGTCTTATATCTCAGACTCAATTATTGCAGGTTCAGATATGGCTTGGAGTCAAGATAAGCAAAAGTTGCTGGTACAGGGTGAAATTTTGGTAGAAACGCGATCGCACAAAACCTGTGGTGGCGCGGTGACAGCTTGGATGTATTTGCCGATGGTGCGATCGCAAGTTTGGCAGCAATTAACCGATTATCCCCGGTGGGTGCAATATTTTCCTGATATCACTAAAAGCGAAATATTACATAAAGGCGAAGTTAAACGCCTGTATCAAGCAGCACAAAAAGCCTTTTTCTTTTTCACGGCTCAAGTCGAAATTTACCTCAGCGTTGTGGAGGTGCTAGGGCAACAAATTCAATTCCGCATGGAAAAAGGGACTTTTGAAGATTTCAACGCCTATTTAGAACTCAAAGATTGCGGTAACGGGACGTTGCTTGCTTATACTGTACAAGCTACACCTCTGATTCCCATTCCATCAATTTTTATTCAACAAGCAATGAACTTTGAGTTACCTGCAAATATGCGTAAAATGCGACAAGTAATTTGTAAGACTCAGTAATAGCAATGTCATTGGCAAAAGCTATTTTGGAATTTTGGTTTTAGTTTTTGCAGGGGCTAGGTTCGATATTTTAGGATAACTTACCGCCAAGACGCTTTCTTCTTTATAGGAAGCGTCTTTATATCTCAATACGCTTGGGTTAAGGGTTATTGGTGTAGATAATTGGTTTTTGAAGACGCGATAAATCGCATCTCTACATGAGGGTTTTGGGCTGATCTGAACTGTATTACTTTATATTTTGCTGGTCATTGAAGACGCGATAAATCGCGTCTCTACATGAGGGTTTTGGGCTGATCTGAACTGTATTACTTTATATTTTGCTGGTCAAAAATTTCATTACTCACTTGCGATCGCAAGTGTAGAAGTTGGTGCAGATATAACTATGGCAGATCGTTGTTATACTCCGACGATAGTTAAAATAGCCTGCATTAGTAGCTCTGGCTCAATTGGTTTAGAAATATGCTGTTGAAATCCGGCTGCTAGTGCTTGTTGTCGATCGATCTCTCCTGCATAAGCAGTAAGGGCGATCGCCGGAATTTCTCCGCCTTGCTCAGGCGACTGCTTTCTTATTTGCCGAATTAGTGTGTAGCCATCCATATCGGGCATTCCAATATCACTAATTAACAAATCAAATTTTCCTTGTTCCAAAATGCTCAGAGCATCATGTGCTGATTCGGCTTCACTCACTTGTGCCCCGTACTGTTCTAGTAGGAAGGCAATGAACTCCCGTGAATCTCTGTCATCATCTACAAGCAGTGTTTGCAATCCATTCAGATTAGAGTCTGAACGATTATGAAATGCAGTATCATCTTGATTCAGTTTTGCCGCAGCGATCGGTGGAAACTTGACTGTAAAGGTTGCTCCTTGACCTTCTCCAGGGCTTGCTGCCTGAACAGTTCCTCCATGTAATTCTACCAGATGACGCACGATCGCTAACCCTAACCCTAATCCTCCAAATCTTCGAGTCGTTGTCCCATCAGCTTGGCGGAAGTAGTCAAAAACGAATGGCAGAAAGTCATTAGAGATTCCCATGCCAGTATCGCTGATAGTGATTTGAGTGTATTCCGAAGGATAAGTATTACCTTCATCCTTCATCCTTTCTAACCGCACCTCTACTCTACCGCCCTGTGAGGTAAATTTAATCGCGTTGGAAAGTAGATTCCAAATAACCTGTTGCAAGCGACCAGAATCACCTAAAACTTGTCCAACGTTCGGTTCAAATATTGTTTGAATCTGAATAGATTTAGCTTCGGCAGCAAGCCGCACGGTTTCCAGGGCAGCTTTGATAGTAAAATTCAAAGCAACTGGAACTTTATTCAAACTCAACTTCCCTTGGAGAATGCGCGACACATCGAGTAAATCTTCGATCAGTTGCGCTTGTAGTTTTGCGTTGCGCTCGATTGTTTCGAGTGCATACTGAGTTTTGGCTGCATCCTGCTGGCGCGTTTGCAAAATTCTTACCCATCCCAAAATCGGATTCAGGGGCGATCGCAATTCATGAGACAACACTGCCAAAAACTCATCTTTAATCCGATTGGCTTGTTGGGCTTGTTCAGTTTGTTGTTGCAAAGAAACCATTAGCCGATTCAGGTGTTCGTTCTGCTCTTGCAACAAGGCTTCTGCTTGTTTGCGTTCGGTGATATCGGACAGAATGAAAACGGCACCTGTGAGATTCCCATGTCCATCAAATACTGGGTCGATGGTTTTAGCAAACCACCGTTCTCTGGACTTAAATTCTAGAACTTGGCGTTGGTGAGTTTCTTTAGCACGGCGAAAGCAAGCGCCATCACCAATTCCCAATTGTGCGCCCATCAACTCATGGTGAACACAACCTAAAATTTCCTGGGCAGGCTTGCAAAAAAGCTGCGTTATAGCTCGATTACAGCGCAGAATTTTACCTTCTCGGTCTACCAAACACACGCCGTCATTGATCGAGTCAAAGGTGGTTTGCCAGTCTTGTGCTGAAGATAAAGCAGCTTCTTCCGCTCGGCGAATTCGCAGCAGCGATCGCACCGTAGCTAGCAGTTCAATGGGTTCAACAGGTTGCGCCAAATAAGCATCGGCACCACTATCTAAGCCTTCTGCTTTATCCTGGCTGAGAATAAAACTTGCAGACAGGTGTAAAACGGGAATAAAAGCAGTTTCGGGATTTGCCTTAATTTGGCGACAGACTTCAAAGCCGCTAATATCTGGTAATTTGACATCCAAAATCACTAGAGCAGGCTGATGTTCAGCAACAGCCTTTAATCCTGCTGTTCCGGTTGCCGCTTCCACGACGGTAAAGCCTGCATTTTGCAAAATCCGGGTGACAACATAACGATTAGCTTCGTTATCGTCAATATGCAGGATGATAATGCGTGGCTCAGACATGACTTTGACCGCAAGCATCGAGAACAAGTCCGGCTTTAATCAGTGCATCTTGAAGTTGGGCACTCGCTGCCGTTTGAGAACCTGTTTCTTTGGAAAGAATGGCGATGCTTTCTTTTGCTAATTGGCTGTGCATTTCTGCATCCAGTTCTGCGGATGAGTGGACGATCACAGGAATCGACTCAGTGACAGAATTGCTCTTAAGCTGCTTGAGGACATCAAAACCACTCAACTCTGGCATCTCCAAGTCAAGTATGATCGCGCTCGGTTGCTCTCGTTGTGCCAAATTTAATCCTTCCCATCCGTTCATGGCTTCTAAAATACTCAATTGTGTATTTATTAACAACTGTTTCACCAAATACCGATAGGCAGGGTCATCGTCGATTAACAAGATTTTTTGAGACTTGTTCTGATTAATTAGCGTATTAAGTTTATTCAACAGCTGCAATCTGTCTACCGGCTTAATTAGAAAACCGTTAGCTCCGAGCGCTAGTGCTTGCTTCTCGTTATCAATGATCGTAATAACGAGTACAGGTATAGTGCGAGTCGTTTCATCTCCTTTGATTTCTCGCAAGAACGTCCAGCCGTTTTGCCCTTCTAGCATAATATCTAGCATAATCGCTGCTGGTCGGACTTGTTGTAAGACAAGCCTAGCTTGAGCTAAAGTCCGGGTGGCAATTAATTGATAGATTGACTCCTGAAGGTGCTTTTCGTAAATAAATAGCGTTTCTGGATGATCTTCAACCACCAGAATGGGCAGGCGAGTTGACTCAAGTGATGCGCTCGGTTGTTTGAGGGTAGGAAATTCAGTTGTATGTGGGTAGGCGATCGGAATCGATGCAGTAAAGGTGGAGCCTTGACCCAGCTTACTTGTAACTGAAATGCTGCCACCGAGTAGCTCCGTTAGCTTGCGCGATAACGGCAATCCTAACCCGGTTCCCTTCACCTGCTTTTGCAGAGAAGACTCAATTTGGACAAAATCTTCAAAAACGCGCTCGACATCGGCGGTTGCTATGCCGATGCCCGTATCAGACACAGAGAAGGTCACGGTATGACCTTTTTGCACAGCACTCACGCGCACTTCTCCCTGCTCGGTAAATTTGAACGCATTCGAGACAAAGTTTCTCAGAATTTGAGCAACTTTGCCCTCATCGCTATATATCTGTGGAATGCCTTCAGGTTCCTCGACAATCAGCGCCACAGAGGAGCCTTGAACCAATAATGGGCGCAGCATTCCCCGCAGCGTGGCAAACAAGTCACTCACTTCAAAGGGACTAGGACGCACTTCAATTTTTCCAGCTTCCACCTTTGCCAAATCCAGCAAGTCGTTGACTAATTCTGATAATCCACTCGCGCCCTTTTGGATGAATGTTACCTGCTTTTCTTGCTCGGGGGTCAAATCGCCATCCATCCGTGCTAGTAGCATCCGAGATAGGGACAGAATAGAGTTGAGCGGTGTCCGAAACTCATGGCTCATGTTCGAGAGAAAGCGGGTTTTTAGCTCATTTGCCTTTTGCAGAGAGTCTGCCTTCTCATCTAGTTCCGCGTAGAGGGCAAGCACACCACGATTGGTATCTTCCAGTTCCCGGTTGAGTTGGGTCAGTTCTTCCTCGCGCTTGCGTAGCTCTGCCATTGCCCGCAGTAATTCCTGGTTTTGTCGCTGGATCTCTTCATAAGGATTTTGGGGCGATCGCTCCATCAAGGTTTCTCGAATCTGCTGCAATTGCGAATCGGTAAAACTAGGAGTGCGCTTCGACAACCTTTTGCTCATCACCACCGTTGTTCCCTCTGGCGGCAGCGATTCGATCTCAAAGAAATCCATGAGCTTGCGGCTGCCCACAATGCCTAACCCGATTCCGGTATCAGAGGTGTAGCGTCCTGCCAAAACGTCTGCCAGATGAGGAATGCCCTCACCCCGATCCTGAATCCGAATCAGAAACGTCTGAGGCTCTCCTGCCACAGAAAATTCCACCGTTCCACCTTTAGCATACTGAAAAGCGTTGCGGGCAATTTCGGAAACTGCCGTTGCCAATCGTGTTTGATCTTGAGTATCAAAACCCAATTGCTCGGCGATCTCACGAGTTCGTTGTCGAGCTTGGACAACATCTTGTTCGTAGTGGATTTCCAGCGTGAAAACGACTGTCAACATAATTCGTAATTCGTAATTCGTAATTCGTAGTTACCATTGCGTAAGGGTTTTATATATTTCAAACGGGTGGTTTATTTCCGCCGTGCTGTACTAGCCTGAATCCCTAACTGAAGTAAAACATAAAAGCTTCCTGCCTCCTTCAATGAACTGCCTTCTCTGCGATAAACTACGTAAAATCACAGTATCTTTTAAATAACCATTTCTAGAGCGTGCATAAGTCTAAATCAATAAAGGCTTGTACCCATTTAATTACGAATTACGAATTACGAATTATTATTTCCCATTCCTTTCGCCACTAACACCGTCACATCGTCCCGTTCTCGGTTAAAGTCTCGGTATAATACACCTGCAATCAGACTGGGATGTTTTTGACTTAAACCGGAATAGCGATCGAGTTGCCACTTACTATCTAATCCGTCAGAATGCATAATTAAAAGTCCGTTGGCATACCAAGGATAGCTAAACTCTTGGATTTTGCGGATTTCATGTCCAACCGTGCCGTTGTGAGACAACAGATGGTGGCGATCGCTAAACGAGAAAATGCTGGCAGCGATATTGCCAATTCCGGCAAAGCGGACAGACTGTTGTTCAAAGTCAATTTCGGCAACGGCAAGTACCGCTCCTCGCGTACTTCGCAAGGCGGCATGGGCAGCTTCGATGATCGCACCAGGAGATCGATCGTGTTCTTGAAAAATTCTGACGGCACTTGAAGCAGCAGTGGCAGCCGCAGGCCCATGCCCTAAGCCATCGACTACTAGTAACAGGCTGCGGCAACGATCCACTTGACAAGCCCAGGCATCTCCAGAAACTTCTTCGCCTCGTTTGGGCAAACAGATCGCCCCAATTTCTAAGGTCTTTTTCGGCGCATGGGGTGTTGAGCCTGACCAGAGGTGGGCGACCAGAGCCGTCCCTTTGTTGGGAATAGAGTAAATTTCAAATAAACCAGAGAGACGACGAATTGCGCCTAGTCCATTGCCTAATGTTCCGGCTGTGGAAAAGCCATCTTGCAAACACTCATCCACATCGACCATTCCCCGTCCTTTATCTAGCGACAAGACTTCAATACCGATGGCTGAATTGTGTTCGATCAATCTTAGCAATAACACTCCACCCTGACCGTGCTGGATTAGATTGCTTGCAATTTCTGTCACCACAATTCCAACCTTACCCCGTTCCGTTTCCTGAAAGCCGAGCCCAGTTGCTAAAGCGATCGCTACCCGTCGGGCTTCCCCAATCTGGCTAGATTCAGTAATTGTAATGGCGACAGATTCTCGCATTTTATTTCCATCGTACAATTGTTACCCGCGTTCCTTCTCCTGCCGCAGACTGAATTTCAAACTCGTTGGCAAGTCGTTTAGCACCACCCAGCCCCATACCCAACCCGCCGCCTGTGGTGAACCCATCTTTCAGCGCCAGATCGATATCGGGAATTCCTGGCCCCCGATCTTCAAAGGTCAGCCGCAGTCCTCGCCGCCTCCCTTCCTGAAGAATTTCTAGCTTGACTGTGCCACCTCCCCCATAGTCTAAGGTATTGCGGGCTAACTCACTGGCGGCGGTCACAATTTTAGTTTGGTCTACTAAGCTAAAGCCAATTTCGACCCCCAACTGGCGCACGGCTTGTCGAACTAAGACTACATCACTAGAAGATTGAATGTTGAGCGTTTCAGTCTTCTCCATTGTCATCTGCACTCCCTTTAGTGGCAGCGACCTGATTTGTGGTTTCATTGAGTGACAATCGCAACAGTGCCATGCCCTTTTCTACGTTTAAGGCAGTGCGAATGCCTGTCAGCGACAGCCCCAATTCCACCAGGGTAATTGCCACAACAGGCTGCATACCCACGACAACTGTTTGGGCACCTAAGACTCGTGACGTTTTGGCAATGTTGGCTAAAATCCTCCCAATGAATGAATCAACAATGTCTAATGCAGAAATATCGATTAAGACACCCTGGGCGCGAGTTTGAGAGATGCGGTTGGTCAATTCATCCTCTAGTGTCATGGCAAGGCGATCGTGCATATCCACTTGGATCGTCACCATCAGGAAATTGCCCATTTTCAGTATAGGAATACGTTCCATTAGTTCCTGTCCACCTATTTGGGTTGAGAGCGGTTAATGGTCACTCCCATCCGTTTGAGCGCCGTGAGAAAGGCATCGGCTAAGGTTGCCTTGGTTGTGACATTTGCCAAATCAATGCCGAGATAAACGATTGTTTGGGCAATTTGAGGACGAATGCCACAGATCATACAATCGGCTCCCATGAGACGGGCAGCAGTAACGGTCTTAAGCAGATGTTGAGCGGTGAGAGTATCAACGGTGGGAACCCCGGTAATGTCAATAATGGCAACTTCTGAACTGGTTTCAACAATCTTCTGCAATAACGACTCCATCATCATTTGAGTGCGGGCACTATCCAGGGTGCCGATAATGGGTAATGCCAAAATTCCCTCCCAGAGTTTAATCACTGGGGTAGACAACTCCATTAATTCTTCCTGCTGCCGCAAAATTACTTCTTCCCGCATCTTTTGATACACTTCAATGGTCAGCAATCCTAGCTGATCCAGTAAGTTTGTGGCTAGCCATATCTCGTCACCCAATTCAATGGGGTCTTTCAATTGCTGACGCATTCGGTTGAAGAGGGGTTGCTTGAACGAAAAGACGAATGTGGCTGTTTCCGACGGTGTGAAGCCTTTTTGCGATCGCGATCGAGAAATGCTAGTCAGGATCTCCCGCATCTCCTGCCATGCCCCTCCTTGAACATTGCTCAACTTGCCCTGCCCAACGGCGATCCGAAACAAGCTCAGGAATTCCCGGCACTCTTCCTTTAGCTCGCCTTCTTTAATCAAGCCTTTACGAATATTGACATTGGCTAACTCCTGAGTCCACTCCGACAGCAGTTCTGTCTCGAAGGTTTCCAGGATCTCTGGTATTTTACTTTCGCTCATCGTTAGTATAAGTGCAACCGCTTTCATTAGTCCAAAATCAGTGTATGACGATTCAGCCCAACGTCAAAGCTGAAGTTGGAGAGCGGTCTTTTTCACAGAGATGGGCAACATTCTGCCTAGTTTGGATGAAAAACTCCATCCCCTTGTAGGTGGAGTTTTTGGGAATAGGGAATTGGGAATGGGGCATGGGGAAGAGCCTCTAATGCCCAATGCGTCAGGGCGGCTATCTCTCTCCACCCCCTTGTGGATGGAGTTTCCCGCCGCTTTCAATGAAAATGAGTTTAATAAAAAACGCAAAGGCGCTTTTGTGTAACTTAGCGTCTTTGCGTCAGGTTTTGAATAAATTTAATTAGCTGCTAAACACTTCAGCAGGTAAGCGGCTAAAAGAAAGACGTTCATTTTGCACATCTACAAAGATGGTGTTGCCGTTGTTGAATTCACCACGCAAAATAGCTTTGGCAATTTGAGTTTCTAATTCGCGCTGAATCGCCCGCTTCAGTGGACGCGCCCCATACACAGGGTCATATCCTACTTCTGCCAAAAAGTCAAGTGCGGAATCCGAGAGTTTGAGGGATATTTTGCGATCGCTCAATCTTTGGCGCAATCTCTCTACTTGCAATAGTACAATTTGCCGCAATTCTTTCTTATCTAAACCGTGGAAAATAATGATTTCGTCAATCCGGTTTAGAAATTCTGGACGGAAGCTATTTCGCATCGCTTCCATTACCCGACGGCGCATTTCATCGTAGTGGGCATTATCCCCAGCGACATCAAGAATATACTGCGAACCGATGTTGCTAGTCATGATGATAATAGCGTTCTTGAAGTCAACCTTATGACCTTGGGCATCAGTAACGCGACCATCATCGAGAATTTGCAAGAAGATATTGAATACATCCGGGTGTGCTTTCTCGATTTCGTCGAAGAGAATCACAGAGTAAGGACGGCGGCGAATCGCTTCTGTAAGTTGTCCGCCTTCTTCGTAACCCACGTATCCCGGAGGCGCACCGATTAAGCGAGAAACGGCGTGTTTCTCCATGTACTCCGACATATCGATTCGCACTAACGCATCTTCGCTATCGAACATAAACCCCGCCAGCGCTTTCGCTAACTCGGTTTTACCCACGCCTGTTGGCCCAAGGAAAATAAAGCTAGCGATAGGACGATTGGGATCAGCTAGTCCAGCCCGCGATCGCTGAATGGCATCTGCTACAGCTGTGACTGCTTCTTCTTGTCCAATCACCCGGCGGTGCAGTTCATCTTCTAAATGCAGCAGTTTCTCTTTCTCAGATTCCACCAACTTGCTGATGGGAATTCCTGTCCATTTAGAAATAATTTCAGCAATATCACCTTCTGTAACTTCTTCCCGTAATAGTGATTTACCACTTCTTTGAGCGCTTGCCAATTCAGCTTCGACTGCTTCCAATTGACGATGCAAGCTAGTTAAATTACCGTATTTCAACTCCGCAGCCCGATTAAGGTCATAATCGCGTTCTGCTTGCTGAATCTCTAAGTTGACCCGTTCAATCTCTTTTTTTACCGACTGAATTTTGTCAATAATATCTTTTTCAGACTGCCATTGAGTATTGAGGGTTCTTTGTTCTTCTTTGAGATCGGCAATTTCTTTTTCCAATCTTTCTAGACGTTCACGAGAAGCAGCATCGCTTTCTTTTTGCAGCGATAGTTTCTCCATTTCCAATTGCAGAATCTTGCGATCGATTTCGTCGAGTTCTTCTGGTTTGGAGGTAATCTCCATTTTTAATCTCGCGGCGGCTTCGTCTACCAAGTCAATGGCTTTATCAGGGAGGAAGCGATCGCTAATATATCGACTTGACAATACGGCGGCGGCAACTAAAGCACTATCAGAAATCTTCACCCCGTGGTGGTTTTCATAACGTTCTCTCAAACCGCGCAAAATCGAAATACTATCTTCTACACTAGGCTGATCGACATAAACTTGCTGGAAGCGCCTTTCTAGTGCGGCATCTTTTTCGATATGTTTGCGGTACTCATCTAGAGTTGTCGCCCCAATACAACGCAATTCACCCCGCGCCAACATCGGTTTTAATAAGTTACCCGCATCCATCGCGCCTTGGGTTGCACCAGCGCCGACAACGGTGTGAATTTCATCAATAAATAAAACAATATTGCCGCCAGATTCAGTAACTTCTTTTAATACTGCTTTCAGACGTTCTTCAAATTCACCCCGGAATTTTGCCCCGGCAATCAAAGCACCCATATCTAAAGCAATTAGCTTGCGGTCTTTGAGCGATTGAGGTACATCACCTGCGATGATGCGTTGGGCTAATCCTTCGGCGATCGCAGTTTTACCAACACCTGGTTCACCAATTAGCACAGGGTTATTTTTGGTACGGCGAGAGAGAATTTGCACAGTGCGGCGAATCTCATCATCTCGCCCAATCACTGGATCGAGTTGACCTTTACGCGCGGCTTCTGTAAGGTCGCGCCCGTATTTTTCCAGTGCTTCGTATTTGCCTTCTGGATTTTGATCGGTCACTTTTTGACTCCCACGAACTTGTTTAATAATATTTTTTAGCTTGCCTTCGTCTAAAGCAAACTCTTGGAATAAAGCTTTGCCAAAGCGGTCATCTTTGGCATAACCCAGCAATAAGTGTTCAATTGAAATATATTCGTCTTGAAACTCTTTGCGATATCCGTCTGCGCGATCTAGAAGCGTATCTAAGCTGCGTCCTAAATAAACAGAACTGCTAGTACCGGATACTTTCGGCTGACGTTGAAAAAATTGTTCAGTGCGATCGCCCAGCTTTTGCAGGTTAACACCCGCTTTGGTGAGAATTCCAGTTGCTAGACCATCTTGTTCTAGCAGCGCTTTCATCAGGTGTTCGCTTTCAATTTGCTGTTGTTGATATTGTTTAACAATATCCGGGGTATGGGCGATCGCTTCCCAGGCTTTTTCTGTAAATTGGTTAGGATTAGTAGGTTGCATAGGCTTTTTCAGGAAGGTAGAGGTGGAGCAGCTTGTCAGAGGCTACCACCAGAACACCAAGTAAAGATAATTTCTACTCTCAATAGATATTGTATGAAGAGGGGAGCGATCGCCTAGATCGGTGTTCACGTCTTGTAAAAGTGGTATTTCCCCTAGTTCCGATTTTCCTATATGCGATTCTTGTTGATTGCACAACAACCGGAGTAACTCATAGAATCCACAGGAATGTCAACAGATGCACTCTTGCGTGGGATGGCACAAGCGCCTATGGTAGGCGATCGCATTAGTCGGGTTTATTCCAGTGAGCGCTTAGGATTCAGTACAGAGGTTTTTAAAGTCGCCCTGGAGGAGAAAGTGTTGCGTGTGCTGAGTTGGAAAGTAGCAGCTAATGTAACAAGAGAATAATGCAACAATGCTGGAAATCAATGTTCGTGCCAGTAATCCGAAAACTTTTGCGGTGCTTTGGCGATGTCTACACCCACAGAAAAATCTAATTTTGAAAATAAAATTGCATATTTGCATATTTAATGAAAAAACTACTGAATATTCCTTTAGATAGAGGTTTTTTCAACGTTTACATCTATTTAAAGAGGAAAAATCATGAATCAATTCAAATATTCCAAGAGGATTTTCGGAGTTATTGCTGTTTTACTCGTAATTTGTGCAACTTTATTTCCTAGAATGGCAGTTGCAGATTTACTAACTGCGCCTATCAAGTCAGGTTGTAGCGTCGTAGGTAAAGTAAAAATAATACCAGATCCACAAGACCCCAATAAAATCGATGTTTTACCACCGACTGTGATAGTTAACAATACTGATGGATGTAGCTTCAGCGCTGACGCGATGAAGTTAGAACAAGCTCTGAGGGTTGAAAAAGCTCTTATAAAGTTGCCTGCGGGTGTAACTGGGGTTGTTAAAAGCCTTCAGATCAGCAAAATCGATAATGAAGGCAATAAAACAGTCATTTATGGCTGTTCTAATTTAAAAGTTCAGAATGGTACAGATTTAAATGTATCTTGCGGGGGGCCATCTTACTTACCACCGAACCAGTCCTTGCAATATAAGGCAACGATTGCAGACTTTAAGCCAGGAACTAAGTTTGCTATTACGCTGATAGCATCAGAGTCTAAACTACCAGATTTGCAGTAAGTATACACCTGTTATAGCTTTTCCCGATCAAATGAGGTATATCATAGCCCCCTCCTTGCTTGCGGGGAGGGGGTTGGGGGTGGGGTTCTTGTATCTCACCAGACTGGAAAACGCCATATACCAAAAAACCTATTTGGTGTAACAGGTAAAACTGCTCAGTACAAAAATGTTTGCTCCTTCCTAGCCGTAACTAAAAAAGACGAGCGTACCCCCTTAATTTTAAGCGGAGACAACTGTATGAGATACACTGCCCGTAATTAGCTCTACTATCCCCCGGTTGAATAACTGAAGCATTCCAGTCGTGGGTAGAAAACAGTTTAATTCTATATTTTATCAAGAATCGTATGCTTGATTTTGTATACGATTCTTTATTAAGTTAACACGATTAAATGACTAGCTCACTCACTTAATTTTGATACAACTCCTATTTATTTCTGGCTAAGACTGTAGCTTTGCCCCGGAACTCAGTTCTAATAAATCTGGTGTAGCAATAAAGCCAAAGTAAATGGCGATCGCAGCAGTAATACCATGAAGCCAAATATTATTTAATTCACAAGCAGCCATCAAAGAAACACTCAAAGCTTTTTCGATTAATATTGATGACATTCTAGAGATGCTTATTAAATAAAATTATTCCCAATAAACAGATTTAGAGCAGGTTAAATTATATTTAAAAGATGTGAAATAGTCAAGTGGATATTTCATAAGGTCAACCACACTTAATCGCATTGAAAACAGCTTACCCCAAAAGCTAAAGCTTACTATTTTTTCTTAAAATGTATGGGTAACTGTCTTAACAATATCTATAGAGACATGGTGATAAACAAAATTACTCCTTCATAAGCAGGAATCTAAATGCGTACACCAAGTATAGGAATCATATTTTATTTCTGAAAAATCTAAGTATTTGTAGTGGACTGACACAGCTAAAATAGTGCAATAGATATGCCAAGGTGAGGACTCGAAAGTGGGAAGAGGTCGCCG
>NZ_JAVRCP020000066.1:0-20806 GCF_034530675.2 Nostoc sp. DedVER02 | reverse complement strand
TGTCAGTAATCTGCTGACGGGCTGGATTAGTTATGTACGGACTGATTGCCGTGATTCACTAATCAACGAATCGCACAAATTGAATATCTGTAAGCCCAATAAAGCCAAAAATCGTCCGTAGGTAGGGTTCTTGGAAGTCATAAGCGATGGCAGGGGAGGTTGGGCTAAAGTCACCACCACGGGCTGTAATCACAACTGCCTTTTTACCCTCTACTAACCCTTTAAAACCTTGAGCATTTAAGGCAACAGTCCGGTTAATGCGAACGATTTGGTCGATGTAAGCCTTAAAAGTGGAAGGTATATTGAAGTTGTACATTGGCACTCCAAAGACGTAGCGATCGGCTGCCAAAAACTCATCAACTAGTTCATCAGAAATTCTGATTGCTTCAGCTAATTCTGGGCTATGAGTTTCTGGTGGTGAAAATGCTGCCGCAATCCAAGCTTCATCAACGTGAGGAACTGGGTGATGCCCTAAATCTCGATAAGCGATCGCATCTTCAGGATGTGTTGCCCTCCAAGCACTGACGAATTCCTTAGATAATTCTCGTGAGTGCGATCGTTCACCACGGGGGCTGGAATCAATATGTAGAATATTTACCACCAAATATCTCCCGATTAGCTAGGATTTACTGCTTTTAGTTTTTTGATTTTCAACAGGACTTACGCACAAAGTAGCCCAAACCTGGATTTTATACTAGGGGCAATTCATATAGATGCAAAGCATATTGCCGCAACTTATTGCCTCTACTCCATGTACTTTGGCGTAAATCCTACTAAACTTTCAAAGTATTACATCAGATAGTAAAAGTAACTAGCCAATAAAGTAAAGTAGTTACCATAAAGTAACTATTGGAAAATTTTCTTTAACTTCTTAATGTCAGTCTCTGAAATACCAAAACCTGCGGAAATTCCATTCATTTAAGGGCTATCCTGGATACCCACCCATTTAGTCAAAAGTCATTCATACTAATGACTTTTGACTCGAAATCCCAGTTGCATTACTTAATTACGAATTACGAATTACGAATTACGAATTATTTTAATAATCCTGTTGCACCCCGTTTACTACTGGTTTTACATCAGAAAATGGATCGGTGCCGCCACCCCAGTTAAAATCACTAATTCGGATGCTGAAGCCGCCTAACTCCAACACTGGATTGTAACGCAAGGTAATGCCATAAGTGCGACGACTATATTCTAAAATGTAGTCAGTGCTAGTTTCTTTACCTGTATCCAAGTTAATAGATGTTTGAAAGCCTAAGCGAATAGGGCCGTAGATTTGCTGTGATATCCCAGCACTTAAAACTTTGTTATCAACGGAACGATCGAACAAAAAGGGAGATAATCCGCTGTTTAAGCCTTGTGAGTAAATAATATTAAAGGCGGTATAGTCGAAAAAAGGTCGAGAAAAATGACCAATTTGCCCTAATAAGCCAACTCTACCAGTTAGGGTGCTTTGGTTGTCCCCATTACTGTAATAACTAGTAGTGCCCGTAACTCCAGCGATCGCTTGCAAGTAAGGAACTACAGGGTTAGCTGTATATCGTAATCCCTGGCTAGAAGTAGATAGTAATGGTTTTCCTCGCCATAGTAACAGCCCTTTACTGAGGTCAGCACTAGCTTGGAAACGACCTAGTGAAATGCGATCGTTTTCTCGGATGGGTTTTAGCAAGTCTTGGCGATCGGTATTGGCATCTATATACTGAGCGCTTGCCTGATAGTTGAGGTTGAAGCCACTTCCTAAAGGAATCACAGGAGAGGTAATAATGCCGCCAAAACTGCTCTGGACAGTTTGATAGCCGAGAGTACCGTTGTAGAGGCGATCGCGGTAATTATATTGCACATTCAAGATATGGGGAAGGCGATCGCCTACTATTTGGCGCAATCCCAAATTCACTCGCAAACTGTTTTCCAAATTGTCGAAGTCAAAACTGGTTAATTCCCCAGTCCCTTCAATTACTGCTCTTGGACTCAAAACAGAACTTAGCTTTGTTTTGACAGCAAACAGTGAGCCTAAGTTACTCGTACCTTCTGCTATAGCTCTCTGTACTAGCAACTGAGGCGTGACTGTCCAACTCGTCCGCTCTGTATCGATCAGTGGAAAGCCACGCTCAATATACAAACCACCTCGCCTATCTCCATCGTAGCCGGGAGAAACTATTGCAGGTGTAACGTCCCGCTCTCGTCGATCAATCGTCCGCTCATTCAGTGGAATTGGTAAAGAGATTGTTTGATCCAATACCAAACGCTGTCCCCGCGTCGTAATCCGGTCTACCAAGGGTGCCTCTCGCGTCAGAGTTACTGTATCTGCGCGTAACTCTAATTCTGGAGGTGAAAAAGGATCGTTGGTGATGCGAGCATCTTTTGCTTGCCAGCCTTGCGGATAAAAATCAATGTGTTCGGCTTCAAACCTGAGTCGATTGACTGCACCACCTGCTTTCGGAGGTGGGATGTTGCTAGCATTTGACTGACCACCAAATGTCACATCAAGTTGTCCAGGACTGCGGACACCAGAAAGGGGCTGATTGGCTCTAATGCGATCGCTCGGTGGACGTTTTGGCACTCCACCAGCAGCAACACCTGCGGGTGAGAAAGCAAAATCTGTTTGGCTTGAGGGTACATAAATTTCTCCTCTACCATTTAGGAGTTCCCCACTATCTTGAACAAAGTTATAAGTAAAGCGTTGTCCACGAAGTATTTGATCGCCCCGTGTTAAAGTTACATTGCCCTCCCCCGCAGCAATTAAGTTGTCCAAATTGACTTGCAAGCGATCGGCATCCACCACCGCCCCATCAAATCGCACAATTACATGTCCAACAGCTGTAATAATTCGCCGTTGCTCATCATATTCTTGGCGATCTGAAGTGACTTCTACAACTCTTGGACTGGCTGGCGGAGTACTAACTGGCGGGTTACTAGCTGGTGCTTGTGGTGTTGGTGCTTGAGTTCGTTGTGGAACTTGGGAACTGAATTCTACAGTAATCGGTGTTGAGGATTCCTTTGTCGGGTTACGAGACTGGAATTTTATAAAATTTTGTAGTAATTGAGAACTCGGCACAAGATCGGCAGCAGATACAGAGATATTGTCTTCTTTTGGAGACTGTGGTGCAGTAATATCACTTTGCTGTTTTTGCTGGGTTAACTTCTCAGCTAAAATTTCTGCCTTGGATTCGACTAACTTGTTACTGTTTGGGACAGTTGGGGCAATTTTAAGAAGAGGCGGAGATTGAGCGACAAGGGGATTTGGGGAAACTCTATAGTTAAAACTAGAAGAGTCCAAAAAGGTTTGTTTTTCTCCACCACTAGAGTTGAGATTTAGCGTAGATGCATAGCCGCTTGCCGTCAGACATGGCTGACCAAGTGTTTGAGAAGGTTCACATTTTGCCTCAAGGGTTGCCTCCGCGCCAACTTTTTTTGGCGGCAATGTAGTGGCTTCTTTTTGAGTCTCCCGTTTGCGTAACGCCGCTCTTAGCAGAAGTTCTGAGCGCTGAACTATCTTTGTGTCTTTATTATTTTGATTATTTTGGACATTAGAAATTTTTACCTCCTGCGTGGGATAACCAGCAACCACTGACTGCCCCAAAAGTGCAGCACTTCCATCCTTGATGGGTGAAATTTCTGGTGGGAAGGTTTCTGGTGGATGGGGTGCAGAGCGAGTTTCAGGAACTACTAAGTTATCCTGAGTTGAGTTTACTGGAGTTGGCAATGGCGAATTATTCTTGGTGTCACCCGCAATTGCCAACTGAGACAAATCCTGAGACTGCTTGGATTTGTCTGTCTTTTCCTGCATTCCAGTTTCTACAGTTGAAAGAAACTTTGTATGACTAGCAGATGAGGCGGGATTTACAGGTTGTACAGATTCAAGAATAGGAGGCAGATTGGGTGGCAGAACTGGATGAAGCATAAGTGAGCAAAATCGGGCTAACAAACAGCCAAATGGCGGACGGAAGGATAAACTATACATTTTGCCTTCCGGCTGTCACCTTCTGCTACCTACAGCAAGCTACCTGGAGGAAGAAACTTACTAAGGGAAAATTAGTAAGTTTCCGTGGCGTTTAGTATTTTCCGCCTTCCAAAGTCGCGGATGATTTATCGCTCTTTTACTCTAAGTCCCGACGGCCGGGGTTACGAGCAGGATCGTTCGACAAGAATCCGAAGATGAAGATAGTTACAAAGAAGGCAACAACAATATAAACAGCGATTTTTAAAGTCAGCATAGAAATATCTCCAAGGGGTAAAACAAAGAAAGCTTTTCTTTGAGGATCTGCCATGCAGAAAAGATAGCTACTTTATATTACCCAAATCTCGCCCCTTTTTTAGAGGACTCTTGGGACTGGGGATTGGGGACTAGGGACTGGGGATTGGGGACTGGGGACTAGCAGTGCCTATCCTGCGGTTATTGAGAATCGTGCAAGATATCAGTTGTCTAACTTTTAGATGCCCTTCAAAAATAACTCACTGACTGTTTACTCTGGTGACGTTGATTGACAACAAAGGTTTCCCAAAAAAGTTTACAGGAAATGGTTCCAATGCCCAATGCCCCATGCCCCATGCCCAATTCCCAATTCCCTATTTCTCAGTTTTAACTTTTGCTAGGTCTTTACCAATTCGGTTTTTGATTACTCTTGCAGGTATACCGACAGCAACGGAGAAAGGAGGAATATCTTTACTGACAACTGCTCCTGCACCAATAACACTGCCTTTGCCAATAGTAACGCCATCTAATACTGTTACTCCATGCCCTAGCCAACAGTCATCTTCAATTACAATTCCCTTGCGAGTAACACCTTGGTATTTAATTAGCTCCATCGGCTCGGCAAAATTATGATTATTGGCATATATGCCTGAGTGGGCAGCAATTAGGCAGTGTTTACCAATTTTAATGTCTCCTGGCCCTTCAATACACACGTTGGGAGCAATAAAGGTGTCTTCATCAATATGTATACACGTATCTTCCAAACACCCTATATCAACGTTACGCTCAATAGCTACTCTATTTCCTAGATGAATTCTGTTATTTTTGTGTCCTCTAGCATCCAACCGCACACCCTTGAAAATATATACTCCACTGCCAATTTCAATACAAGAAGTACCGTTAAATTCAACGCCATTTTGAATATAAACTGGACTGCCTATTTGGGAAAAAATACTCCGATATCCTAAATTACGCAATTTTGACCCTAGCAAAAGTGTGGGAATATCCCCTAATACAGTAGTCACGAAAAGTTCTTGCACGCGCTGCAATTTTGAAAAATATTGCTCGTTATGCATGGCTACATATCTCTTCAATTAATTGTTGTTGACAGGATTGAAAGTTGTTTCGCCTGTATCCTAATCTTGTGCCTGCACCAAAAATTTATGTATTTTTTAATACATTGAATTACTTTGGCAGGATTACCGAAATTTATCCATACTTTTAGATGGCTTTCCAAAATTTGGAAAACTTAGACTCTGACTTTGACTATGTGAGCAACTCTTGAACTCAAGCGTGTAGAATTACTCAATTAATATGCAAAATTGTCTTGCTTGGGTCGCTAAAAGATTTTGCACCAGTCAAGGTACGTAAAAATTTTGCTTTTTTAACCAAATCAATTAAATTCAACAACCTTAGTGCATTGCAGGGTCAAATGTCAGACTATTAAATTGTCTGATGGATAAATTTCTGGTTTAGATAGGCTACTTTTTGGTTATCTGGGAAATTTGCAAAGCTTGTTACGCAACTAGGGATAGAGTTGTTAAACCTTGAAGATACTTACTCTCAGGCGGTTTTAGTCTTTTAAAACAACTCAGTTCCACAAGCTATTTTGCAACAAAAAATACATTTAACTAGACTATATTCAAGAATTTGGATAAAATTTATGCCTAGCAGAACAATGTAATTATTGTTGGGTTTTTCTGGGTAATCTTGTCCCAATAAAACCCAATTAGGGTGGATTATCTCCCACATCAGCCATCACATTGAAGTTAACCATCGGTGCAAACAAGTAAGCGCTTCCCCGACTGCTATGACGGCTTTCTTGCAACGAATTTCTAGAGTATGCTGCTCCAATCATGTTGCACACGGATGATTTACAGACTAGTAAATTCATGTTTCTATTACATGAATTGTTTTTAATAACAGTTGCTTTTAACAATAACACATTTTATTTTGAATGGAACACTCTCAATAAATAAGTTGATTCTTAAATTGCTTGTTGATGAAAATATTGTAAATTAGATAACTTTTTTCTGGTGCGATCGCTAATTTTGAATAATTTTATACACTTATATCAAGTCTATTTGAAGTTGCGCTTTATTCATGTAGAAAACATGTTTTTGCGGTATTTCATTGGATAAATTGTAGAATAAATGCGAAGCAACTACATAAATTGACATTGAGCGTGTGTAGTTTTGCGTAAGTCTGATAATTTAATGATTGGGTATTACTACTATATTTGTGACACCCTCTTCCTTCAAAAGCTCAAAATTTATAAAAATAATTCAGAAATCAGAAGTCAGAAAAAAGCTATGAATTCTTTACTAGTGGTTGATAGCTTGCGGAGTGCGAGTTCACGAGCGTCTGAATATTGGTTTAAAACCGATCTTTTCTACGAGACGCTACCGCGAACACCCCGCTACACGCTAACGCCTGCAAGTGGCGCGAAAAGAATTAAAATATTCTCGCCTTGAAACTCCATTCCTTCATGGGTGGAGTATTCTGACTCCTATTTATTTTTTCTAATTACTTGTATTTAAATAATCTGTAAATCACCCATTCGGGTGAGCCAAGCGGGTGATGCGTGCTTGGTACTACTCATTATAAATTTTATTAAAGAAAAGCTAAAACGTAGCTTAGTTTTTAGGAGAAATTCACAAAACGACATTTAATTTCCGCATTGAGGTATCGGTTTTAACTCACACACTTGGTTCAAATTATGGCTTTAATTAAAGAAATTGCCCAAGAAGCTCTAGCTATCGGCTATCTGAGTGTTGTAGCCGAAGATCAACTGCGATCGCAACTTCAAAGTAATTATGACTCAGAAGACCTAGATGCCTGGATCATTTTACAGCGAGCTATTGCAGCAGGCGATGTAAAACAAGAGTCACGCCGAAAAAAAGCTTCCCTTTCTCCTAAAGCCAAGGACGCTTCATCGAGTATCAAACTTGCTTATCAAATGGCAGCGGAAATTGCTTATGCAGCGGCCGTAGCTTTGTCAATGACAAAAAATACCAAAGATCAGCCTTCGCTAGGCGCGTAGAATAACACGCTAATATAGTTATTTTCCTGATTTAGTATCAAAAATTATACCAAGTAGTTAGTGTAAGCATCGCCCGCCACAGGCATCGCTTTTCCTGGTTAACTGCTTGGTATAAATTTTATACACTCAAATTACAAGTGATGTCTACATAGGTTATCTAGTATCCCATCTCCTGGAACTCACCTTAACCTAAGAATCACAAGTGTTTATTCGCCAGCGTAATTTTATTAAAAAATAATTAAAAATTTAACTTTTATGGCAACAGCTATGAGGAATTTTCACCCTTAGCCAAGACCATAGAACTGATCCCCGCAAGCAATACTAAAATAAATATAAATTATTTATTCAAAACTAGATTTTTTTAAGTGATATATGCCACTCAATGATTAAATCTTAATATACCAAGTACATGGCTGAGAGTAACGCATAGAATTAAAAACACCTTGGTGTAAACTTTAGCAAAGATGTTAAAAAGAATTCTCAATGCTTAACAAAGTCATCGCTTCTTCACAAACTACAGTATAAAGAATTGGCAACATTGGTAAAGACAGTAAACAATAACCATAACTAACCTTGGAGTTTTGCCAACTTATGCAGCCAATTCGCACATTTAACGTATCCCCTTCACTACCACCGCGACTCGAACCACTGCGTCGGCTATCGTATAACTTGCACTGGGATTGGAACGTTGAGAGTAAAGATGTATTTCGTCGCTTAGACTCTGACTTGTGGGAGTCTAGCCATCATAACCCGGTGTTAATGCTCGGTACTATCTCTCAATCGCGGCTTTTGGAAGTTGTCGAAGATGAAGGCTTTCTCGCGCAAATGGATCGGGCTGACCGTCAGTTAGACGATTATTTACAAGAGCGCACTTGGTATCAAAAACAACGGGAAGATAAACCAAAAGAGTGCTACGCCTATTTTTCGGCGGAATTTGGACTTGTTGATTGTTTACCCGTTTATTCTGGGGGCTTGGGCGTTCTAGCGGGGGATCACCTCAAATCTGCTAGTGACTTGGGGCTACCGCTTGTCGGTGTAGGTTTGCTGTATCAGCAAGGCTACTTTGCCCAGTATCTCAATGCTGATGGCTGGCAACAAGAACGCTATCTGCTCAACGATTTTTATAATATGCCCTTGCATCTAGAGCGCAATGCCGATGGTTCAGAACTGCGGATTGCGGTGGATTATCCAGGACGCAAGGTGTATGCCAGGGTTTGGCGCGTACAGGTGGGAACGGTTCCTCTGTATCTGATGGATACCAATATTGAACCCAACAACACTTACGACCACGACATTACAGATCAACTGTACGGTGGCGACATTGATATGCGTATCCACCAGGAAATCATGCTGGGGATCGGTGGTGTGCAAATGCTCAAAGCTTTGGGGCTGAAAGTCACCGCCTACCACATGAATGAAGGACACGCTGCCTTCTCTGCCCTAGAACGTATCCGCTTGCTGATTCAGGAAGAAGGACTCAATTATATCCAAGCTAAACAGGTAGTGGCTTCTAGTAATATCTTTACTACCCATACACCAGTCCCAGCGGGAATTGACTTGTTCTCTCCCGACAAAATGCTGTATTACCTGGGGTATTACGCAGAGATATTTGGGTTGCCCAAAGAGCAATTTTTAGGATTAGGGCGCGAGAATACAGGCGATTTATCTGGGCCTTTTAGTATGGCGGTGCTGGCGCTGAAAATGGCAACATTTTCTAACGGTGTGGCACAACTACACGGCGTAGTGTCGCGGCAAATGTTCCAGGGCTTGTGGCAGAAAGTGCCAGTAGAAGAAGTACCGATCGCAGCAATTACCAACGGTGTCCATGCTCGCAGTTGTGTGGCAAAATCAACTCAAGAATTGTACGATCGCTACCTCGGCCCAAATTGGTCATCAGCACCACCAGATAGCCCATTGTGGGATCGGATGGAAGCTATACCTGATGAGGAATTGTGGCGCAATCACGAACGCTGCCGCTTAGATATGATTTTGTATGTGCGGGAGCATTTGGTCAAGCATTTAACCGATCGCGGCGCTTCCGCCTCCGAAATTTCCCAGGCGCAAGAAGTTTTAGATCCTTACGCTTTCACCATTGGCTTTGCCCGTCGCTTTGCCACCTACAAACGCGCCACCCTGTGGATGCGCGATCTGGATCGGATTAAGCGGCTTTTGCTAGGCAATAAAGACCGGAAAGTGCAATTCGTGATTGCTGGTAAGGCACATCCAAAGGATATTCCCGGTAAAGAACTGATCCGCGAGATCAATCACTTTATCCGCGAACAACATTTAGAAAAACAGGTTGTGTTCGTTCCCAATTACGACATTCACATATCCCGGTTGATGGTTGCGGGTTGCGATATCTGGTTAAATACACCGCGTCGTCCACGGGAAGCCTCTGGTACTAGCGGTATGAAAGCGGCAATGAATGGCTTGCCAAATTTAAGCGTACTAGACGGTTGGTGGGATGAAGCTGATTACGTCCGCACGGGGTGGGCGATTGGACATGGAGAGAATTACGAAGATCCTAACTACCAGGATGAAGTAGAAGCAAATGCTCTCTACGAGTTATTAGAGAAGGATGTTGTACCCCTATTTTACGACCATCGGGATACTGATGGCTTACCACGTCCGTGGGTTGCCAAAATGAAGGATGCAATTCGGTTGAATTGTCCTTTCTTTAATACAGCGCGGATGGTAGGAGAATATGCTGCGAGGGCTTATTTCCCGGCTAGCGATCGCTATCATACCCTGACTGTTGATAACTATGCCCCAGCTAAAGAACTCGCTGCTTGGAAAGAAAAATTGGGCGAACACTGGTTCAACATCAGAATCAAAGATGTTGACGTATCGGCAGCTTCAGACATTGAGGTTAACCAAACCGTTGCTGTCAAAGCTAAAGTTGACTTAGCAACCTTAACGAATCATGATGTGCAGGTGGAACTATATCAAGGTGCGATCGATGCCAATGGTGATATTGTCAACGCTGTAACAGTGGTGATGGATTACCAAGGTGAGGATTCACAGCAATTAAGCATTTACACGGGTAATATCACTTATACCGCTTCTGGTTTACAGGGCTTGTCTTTGCGTGTATTGCCGAAAAATCAAAACCTGGCTACTCCTTACGAACCAAGGTTAATTGCTTGGGCAGAATAAGATTGCTGAGTATTTATTAAATACTCAAAATTAGGTGTTGCTGATTTAAGTTTAGCAACGCCTTTTTTGTTACGAGTTTTCACGTATAGCAAGGGACTGGGGACTGGGTGAAAAGTCTTTTTGTGTCTAAGTTTCATCATCTGTTGATGTCTTAACCACCAAGGCTGTTGCTATAGATAATTAATATCTAATAGCTGTTCTAAGGTGTAAATACAAGATTGAGGTAAATTATCAAGTTTTCCCTCAGTTTTATCAATTACATATCCTAAAGCATCATCATAAATTGATGCTAACTCATTTTCTAAGTATTGATATAAGTTCGTTGTTAGCTGACGTTTTAATTGATTCCTAAAACTTCTAATTTCTGCTTTCCAATGTCCAGAATTATATTGAGATTCCTTTGCCCAATATTGCAGCAATAAAAGATGTCTAATAACTTGTTCTAACAAACTAGCAACCTTGGCTTTGTCTCTACGACCCAAATTTTCTAGCTCCTCAATTAAGTTTTCTAAATCTAATTCTTCTAAATTGTTAGTTTTTAATAACTTGATTGTTTCCTCTAACCAGAGGTGTTCGTCAACTTCATAAAGTTGTTTTAAACTCAAATTAGAACTAACTCTTTGCATAAGAACTCCTTGAGTTAAATCTTACAATATTACAATTTTAGGCTAATATTCTTTGGGGAATGATAATGTAGCCTGTGGTGCGATCGCCAAGTACTAAGTTACGTTCTTCTCCCCAATACCACCAGTATGCAGCAACATAAGCGCAAATTAAGCTATCTAGTTTATCTTCGGTTGCTTTCAGGGCTGTGCCTGTAGTGGGGATTTCAGAAGGAAACGAACCGCAGAGGCGCAGAGAAGCCAGTGCGTTGCGGGGGTTCCCCCCGTTGTAGCACCTGGCGCAACGCAGAGGAGGAGAAAAGGAGGGGAGGATATTGAGAAGATAGTTTTGGAGTTTGATTAGTTCTAGGCGGCGATCGCTGAGTTTTCCTTTTTTGTATTTGAGGATGCGTTCTAGGTTGAATAGGTTAACGATTGCTGGGTGGGGAAAGACTTCTATTTGATATCTGCTGAGTTTTTGCGGTTCAATTGTGGGTGCGTGGGCAAAACCGCGTGATTCTAATTCTAAGCCAAAGTTGATGGTGCGAGCGGCGAAGGGTAAGTTTTGATTAGCTGGGTAGCACCCCGCATGATATTTGCCAAAGTATTTGTGACTAAGTTTATCTGGGAGGCGACTCCCGGTAGCGTTGGGTATGAGGGTAGGTGCATCTACGGCGATGATGGCTGGTTCCTCTGGTTGGACGCTTTGATCGATCCAGGTGAGGATGTCTGCAATGGCTTCTTTGCGGTCGAGATCGAGTAGTTGCAGTTGTCCATCTATCCATTCTAAACAGCATAGTCCGCTTGGTTGCGATCGCCAGCCTAAATCAATACCAATAAATTTCATTGCAATAACACGAATATGCACTTATTTTCGCATTTACGGGCAACCATTTACCTAAATTTACTTGCTAAAAATCCTGAAAAATAATCTTATAATCTTAAAAAGATTGTTTTAATTTATTTTATCTCACAATAAATTAATCAAGATTATTCCAATGAAAATCTTATTTTTACATCCCAATTTCCCCTCGCAATTTCGCAACCTAGCGATAGTTTTAGGTAAAGATCCTAATTACAAAGTCGTCTTTGGAACAAACCGTCGTGAAGGGGAAATACCTGGCGTTTATAAAGCTATTTATACTCCTTCTCGTGAAGTGGCTCCCCAAACCCACCATTATGTTCGCAGCCTGGAAAGTGCTGTTCTTACCGCGCAGGCTGTCTATCGTGTGTCCGAGAAATTAAAAGCTGAGGGTTTCGTTCCAGATATTGTTTATGGTCATTCTGGTTGGGGGCCGACTTTATTTATGAAAGATGTTTTCCCCAAAGCAGAATTATTGTGTTATTTCGAGTGGTTTTATCACGCTCACGGTTCAGATGCAGACTTTGATCCTAATGAACCACTCAATGCTGATGATGAATGCCGTATCCGCGTAAAAAATACGCCGATTTTGACTGATTTATATAGCTGCGATCGCGGTCTTTCTCCAACAAATTGGCAGCGTCAGCAGTTTCCCAAAGAATATCATAGCAAACTCACTGTCCTTCATGACGGTGTTGATACTAAATATTTTGTTCCCAAACCAGACTCAAAATTAGTTTTACCAAGAATAAATCTTGACCTTTCCCACGTTGAAGAGTTAGTAACTTATGTGGGAAGAGGGATGGAACCTTATAGAGGATTTCCACAGTTTATGGAAACGGTAGCGCTAATTCAGCAGCGAAGACCTAAATGCCATGTAGTAGTTGTAGGAGAAGATCGGGTGGCTTATGGGAAGAATCTCCCCGATGGCCAGACCTATAAAAAATTAATGTTAGAAAAATTAGAATCATCTTTAGATTTATCGAGGCTGCACTTCACAGATAGACTACCTTACAATGAGTATCTTCAGGTTTTACAAGCTTCTTCTGCTCATATTTATTTAACCCGTCCTTTTGTTTTATCCTGGTCAATGTTAGAAGTAATGGCAGCAGGATGTTTGTTAATAGCCTCTAAAACTTCGCCAGTATTGGAAGTGGTAAAGGATGGGGTAAATGGACTGTTAGTAGATTTCTTTTCTCCCCAGGATATAGCTAATCGGGTTGAAGAGGCGCTAAATAATCCCCAGGAAATGAAAGCAATTCGGGCAAATGCGCGAGAGACAATTCTAAAGCGTTATGATTTAGCCAAACTGTTACCACAGCATTTGCAATGGATGTTTGCTGGTAAAAATTCTGAGACTTTGAAAAAGCCCTCAGTTTCTAAAGGATTTGGCAAAAGTTATTAGTTATTAGTCATTAGCCTCTCGCATAAATATTTTTTACCTCAAGCAAAGGTGCAAATAAAAGCCTAAAAAGAACAAATTTTATAAAAAGTATATTAATTATTAGCTATGGGTCAATAACAAATGACAAATGATAAATAACAGAAAAATATAAAAGTAATATTTAAAATGCGAATTCTTTTTACTATTGCCCATTTCTTTAAACCTAGCAATGAGGGTAGTCATGCTTCCCAACGCAAAGACCCACAACCCCGCTTACAGGCGTTAACTAAAAGCCTTAGCACCTTACACGAGTTATTTGGCAAATCTCAAAGGATTATTAACATTGCTCAACGAATCGCTTTCCCAGCTAACCAACCCCAATCGCACGAACTAGATATTGTTATTTGTACAACTAAAGATCATCATCTTCTAAATCTGCTTCCCTTACCATCACATTTATATAAGCATCATTCTACTAATGTAGAACCTCTACTTTTGGGGTTTGAGTGTCAAGCTATTCTGCAAAGCTGTCTCGGCCAGTATGATTACTATTGCTTCCTTGAAGACGATCTAATTATCTATGACCCTTGGTTTTTTATAAAATTAAACTGGTTTACCCAGCAAGCGGGTGATTTAAATTTGCTCCAGCCAAATCGTTATGAAGTTTCTCCCCAGGGTTTGGTTCACAAAGCTTACATTGATGGGGATTTGGCTTTTAGAGTAACTGCCCCCTTTCAAAATGTGCAGGAGCAACAAGAACTAAAGGGTACAATAATGAATGCACCAATTACTTTTCGTCGTGCCCTCAATCCTCATTCCGGATGCTACTTTTTGAATGCAAATCAGATGAATCAATGGGCTAATAAAACATATTTTCTCGACCGCAATATTAGCTTTGTCGGGCCTCTAGAAAGTGCCGCCACCTTGGGAATTATGAAGACATTTCGGATTTATAAAACCTCACCTGAACAAGCAAGCTTTTTGGAAATTCAGCACTTTGGAACTGGGTTCTTGGGGCTAATTGGAGGACAAGTGGGTTTAGCCGAAGGATAAATGGAATTTAAGAGTTTGGTTATAATTTTATTGGATACAAGTTAACAGACGTAATAGTTCCAAAAATATAAAGAAAAATATAATATATGATATTTCAGCTACAACCATTAAGAAATATTTAGCCAATCGGATCGTGTCTTGGCTAGATATCGTATTGTATATATAAAAATATTCCTAAATTTAGGTTACAAGTTTTAACATTTGAGTATTATCAAACCAAAAAAATCTAATTATTATACTCATGTAGCGTTATTTAAATAGTTTTAGGAGTTATGGCTATGACTGCTGATACTCTGCTGCAAGAAATAGAAAAGTATATCCCAATTGTGGGAGATATAAATATCAAGAGTCCATTAGCATACCAAGCAACTCGTGGAGCAGTTGAGGTAGTCAACACAGTGCAAATGGCAATAGCAGAGGCTTATATCAACGGATTAGAAGTTCCTGATCCAATACTTGAATCGCTTTTCGATACTTGTATGCCGATTTTTTTTCAGTATTTCCCGTCCCTCTTAGCACCTTATGAATGGGTATTAAAAGAAACCGATCATCTCGCAGAAGGATCGCGGGAACTAATGAAAATTCAGTACGACTTGCCTCAAGCCATGCTCAATACTATGTTGGGGGATGGGAAACTGATTTATCCTAAGTACAGCATGGGATTGTGGGAAAAAGGAGCATTAAACCTTGAGCAATCCCAAATGCAAATGATTGATGATGTGATTGAAAAGCTAGACATCAAGGACGGAGATCATATCTTAGACTTTGGGTGTGGGTGGGGATGTGTTCCTAATTACATTCTTTCTAAGTTCCCCAATGTTAAATTTACGGGTCTTAATTTGAGCCACGAGCAATGTGAGTATATACGCCACAAAATGCAAGATCCTGAGAGTTATCTCAGTTCAGATCGGTTTACCCTATATGAAGGTGATTTGAATAATGCAAGTTTCGAGACAAAGTTTGATAAAATCCTCTCAATAGGTGTTTTTTGTCATATTGGTAACTTAACGGCAGCCTTTAAAAAATTAGCTTCGTTTCTCAAGGATGATGGCAAAGTTTTTATTCATATCATCACAGTCCGTATTCCTAACAATATGTCTAGCGTTTACACCCACAAATATATTTTTCCACACGGTCGCTACTGGAATTACAATGCTGTTCCTAGCCATCATCAAGACCTCAAAACAATTAAACAATGGTATCTTAATGGCTTTAATTACTCTAAAACACTAACTAACTGGTTACGAAATTTTGACGACAATCAGGCAACAATAAAAACATTAAACTATGGCATGGATTATGCCAAGTTTCGCCGGATATGGAGGTTTTATTTGATATGGTTTATTCGCAATTTTGCTAGTTGTGATGGAGAATATAATGGCAATGGTCAATTTTTGATGGTTCATTCTTAACCGGACAAAGTTAGAGTTTCTCCTGCTAGGATTGAACAACGTAAGTGTTAATTACATTCCCCATCGTTTAGTTTGACCAATTTACCAACCCAAATATTCAGACAGATGTCTTTGCCTCAGCCTTGAACACTAAGTTCTGACAGTTACGGTTTTTGGCGCGGGCAAGAAGTTCTGTTTCGGAAGGGACTCTAACTTTTGACGCTAGCTTCAGGAATTCAAGCATTCTGATGAACCAAAATGTTGGATCTGGAAGATAAGCAACCAGGCCCTCTCTCACGGTTATGCCATGTCGGGCTGACGACTGAAATGCATGATGAAGATTATGCCAGCCTTCACCCAAAGTTAGAAATGCGACAAGCCAAGAGTTCCGACTGTGGTCGTTGGTTGTGAATGGTTGTTTGCCCAAGATGTGGCTGAGTGAGTTGACGGTAGCGACACCGTGGAAAAGGACAGTTGTGCTAAGAAAAAAAGCGCCGAGATATTCCGTTCCACCGATGTAGTATGAGAGCGTAGCGAGAGCAAGGGTGGGAATGAAGTGCAAGCGGTCAATAATCTTCAAAACTATATTACTCTCAACATCCGTGGGAAGTTTCGAGGGAAAAAACTGTGGGGAGAATAGCCATCCAGCTTGAGACCACCAGAATCCTTTGATCCCCTTGAAAGGCATATAAGGAGAGTGAGGATCTTGTTCTTGGTCTGAGTATTGATGATGGGTCATGTGGTGAGCTTTCCACCAACTTGGCCCCATCTGTCCAGATGAAGCGGCCACGATACTGCCAACGCAGAGAATTAAGGTTGGAGCCTGGTAGCTCTTGTGGGTGAGTAGTCTATGGTAGATACCAGTAGTTGCAAGCATTCGTATTACATATAACCATACGGCCCACAAAACAGCACCCCACGATAAGCCAGTAGAAATAATTAGTAGCGATCCTAAATGACTCACCACGATCAAAGTAGGGCCTACTATGTAAGAAATAATCGTCAGATGAGAGTACTGTTTCATTAGTCTTCTAACGTCCTTAAACTTCAAAATAGAAATGCATCACATCCTTGCCGTAGTTAATACTGGCAACGGTGGGTGTCTACCGTTGCCAGTATTAACACCACAGAGATATCTTGGCACAATTCGCTTCATATTCTATGAAAAGCAACTTCAAAGACAAGCTGCGGCAAAAAACCAGTGTGAGAAAAGCTCTAGCACTAAAGTTAGACTATGAAGACTATTTATATGAGGCGAGGAAACTTCAGTAATACTTAGATAGCTATAGGAATCCAATGTGATTTATGAATCACTTGTATGGAGACGGAACTCTTAACAGGGAACGAGGGACAGCAAAGAAAGAATAAAACTGTACTGAGTTTTGTTCAAAAATCAAGTAGGAGTCCTATATAGCTTAAAAAGCTTTACTATATCCACAGTTAATAAGTAGCTAGTTGCTGTATACTTTAGTTTGTGTTCCCTTTTAGATTCACTCATAGTTCAACAATAATAATTGCGGCAATTTCTTCATTGAAGCGATCTTTGTTGTGATTTTCGTTGCTAAAAATCACTTAATTAGGAGTGAAGTAATGGATGAGCCTAATCTTGACGACAAAAACAAATTTATTTACCCTCGTAGTCGCTATTACGGTCAAGTTAAGCCAGAGAATTTAGTATTTAATGCCAACCTTCAAGAATTTGCTCACAGAGTTGGCTATATTGCCAGCCTAGAAACATCTGGAAAGCTTGAGCCAGAAGATGCTTACAAACAAATTAAAGCACTTTGGAAACAGTTGAAGCGGAGTAAAAAAAGATTGTTTATTGGTGACGATTCACGAGATAAATCCTGAAATTACTGCCATTCTAGGCAAATGTGAGTACCCACTAAATAACGCATAGTCAATAGTAGAGATACTCGTAGTAAAAAGCTTTTTTGTACCATTGCCTTATTCTCCCATCGGCTTTGAACATTCTAGATTCTCTCAACTGCGATCGCTCGACTATATAGCCACCCTGTTTATCTCCCATTAAAGGACTCAATTTTTCTTCATCAAAACTTAGCCTGTGATACTCAAAACATGGATACAAGTTTATTTTATATTTTAATAAATAAATAAATCCTTTAGTTCTTGGGGTAGATTTCCAGATAATGCGATCGCTCAACGCAACGGCGCAATCAAAAAGTAATTGAAGAAGCCCCTGCACTAAGTATTACTGATATTTTGCGGCAGCGCTTGTATGAGTCTGCCGTTAAACTTGGTCAGAGAATTAGTTATCAATCGGCTGGTACAGTTGAGTTTATCTATGATATGGATACCCAATAGTTCATTCAATCTTTCTTTGAAACTCAAGCTGATGCTATTCATCCCATTGTCCGCCAAATTATTAACAATGGTTTGCGCTACACAGCAGTAGATACTTTCAAGAGTTTTTACGCTTTAGAAGCACTAAAACAACAAGCTGCACAACAGTGACAAAAGTAAATATTATAGTATTGCCTACCACGGGGACTATCTACACCAAAGCGGAAGTAGAAGCTGATGCGATCGCCCTCAACACCAACCTGGGCTACTATACCAATTTTGTCAACTTGATAGACTTGTGTGCGATCCCTCTTCCCTGTGGCTTTCGTGCTAATGGCTTGCCATCTGGTATTACTTTTAATTGGGCAAAGTTTTCAAGACCTATCCCTGTGCCAATTGGGTATCCCCTATTACCATCAGATGGGCGTTACTTATGGCAAAAAAACTTCTGTAGAGATTTCCCCACTAACTTGTAAATTTGGAATACTCACTATTGATACAATGACATCTGATGAATAATGCGATCGCTTATTTAGGTTTAAAGATGTTCGCCCTGAGCGATAATACCAGTCAAACTCTTGATAATCCTCGACATACTGCCGTATAGTAGTCATATCATGTCCGCCAAATTACTTGTGATATTTCATTACAAGTGGAATAAAGCAATGGCAAGGCTTTTGGAATTGCTTCGTTCCACTCACAATAACAATTATTTAACTGCACATCATAATCAGTGGTGAACAATTGAGCAATTGCATTGATGGAGCAAAACCAGTAATTTGCCGAATCACTCATCACGTTTTGTGTTGGCTGCTCATACCTGAGATGGCTAGTTTGGGATGCCTACCTGAAGCTTCTTCAAAAGCTATACTTACTTTATTAGTAACCTTTAGTTAGCTCCAAAGTAGAGGTCGCTCAATTCTTCCAAAAAAACATCGGTCTGCAATTCTGGATTACGAAAGTAGGGATGGATGGGAAGGAGTTCTACTCCATAACTAGCTTCTGGTGAAGACAAAATCTGCTCAAGCAAAGTCAGGTAGTTTTCGGCAGTAGATTCCCAAGTGTACGTTTTCAGAACTCGTTGTTGACCAGCTTGGGCAAAATACTTCCACTCGTGGATATCACATAGTAACCGCTCCAAGCCTCGTGCAATATCAGCAGGATCTTCTGGATTAACAAGTACACCATATTCCTTATTTCCATCTCGCAAGCTCTCGCTAGGGCCACCGTTCTTAGTTGCTACCACTGGTAAACCTGCAACAGCTGCTTCTAAGGGAGCAAGCCCAAAGGGTTCGTAGAGTGCAGTCAATGCAAATATCGAGCGGCGCTTAACCATAAACCGATAGGCTGCTGCTAGTGACTCTTGAGACTGATCTGACAAGCCAAATGCAGCGATCTTGCCCCACAAATCATTTTCTTTGACCACCTCTCGAATCGGAACTAATACCTCTTCAGCCATACTGTCACTAACCTCCTCTCGTAAAGGATCGTCCAACCCCCCTGTAATTAGCATCAAGTTAGCTCGTTCCTGAAGTGTTGGACTTATTGCGAAGGCTTGCACTAGCCCTAATATGTTTTTTTTAAGCTCTAATCGACTGGATGCTAGGATAACCGGCAAATCTCGACGTGGCTCTGCAATGTCCCGTGCCAATCGCTCCTGAATGAGTTCTTCGATAGCCTCCTGATTTTCGGAATGTGCCTTTGCACCGAAAATTGAGAAATCTGCTCCTGGTGGAATCACTGCAAAGCAATTATCGTTGTCTACATCCACTGCACCACGATAGACTTGATGAGAATACTGTTCAAAGCGTTCTTGTCGTGTACTGGTGATATTAACGGCCGAGCGATTCATGCTCAGGCGTTCGGCTAAAATGCGATATTTGAAATGGAATTGCTCGTCTATTTCTGTGAGATTTTTTGGGGTCACTTCCAGTTTGTCCATCTTTTGCGCACCCAGAGAATGAGCAGTAAAGGTAAAAGGTATACCTGTCTCCTCTTCAATTAGAACCCCACACAGTCCTCCATCGCCGTAGTGAGCAGTCATAGCATCAGGTAAGCCACCTTGTTGTTGATAAAATTTTAAGATGTTAGGTACCCAATCAGTAACCAAATGAGGCCATAACAACTCTTTAGAAAGAAATTCTTTTGGCCCGGCTGGTAAACGGATAATGCGGACATTATCGATCCCTGGATAAGTGTCAAACACTTGGGCAAACTCTGGCCATTCCGGGTCAATGATTTGACGAGTAAGAATATCAACTTTGTGTCCCTTTTGAGCTATAGCTATGGCGACTTGCTTAACATAGATCAACTGACCCCCAAAATCTGGGTGTTTCGTTATGTGACTATTGCCTGAATCAAAATTGCCTTGAGGGTTGAGAAATCCAATGTGCATCGCCACTTCCTAATACAGGTTGATTTCTACTAAAAATTTTTGCCTGAAGACGGCAGCATAGTAGCTTAGTGAGCTTGTTAAAAACTTCTAAGACTAAGAAACGCAGGCAGTGAGGCTTTACATAATATTCAAAAATAAGTCAAAGGGGTTTTATGAGTTCCCTTTAACCTAAACCCAGGTAATTCGCGTCTTTTCCTAATGTTTAAGTTAATCGCTACTACGCCTCATGCACATATATCGGATGACATAAATGCTAATAAACCATTTATAAAGTAAATCTTTAGACAACAAGACTACGTAAAATAACACGAGTTATAACAGCATAGATAGGAGCTTCACTCATTGCGATGAGACAACCGCGCTCGCTCCAGAACTGATGCAACAGAGATATAACGGATTGAAAATTCATGGTTCCCCCCTT
>NZ_JAVRCP020000065.1:0-23687 GCF_034530675.2 Nostoc sp. DedVER02 | reverse complement strand
ATTGGATTTTCCACTCTCTCTTGCACCCTCAAATCCCTTCCCCTAGTAGTTTACTTCGACTTGTGTGTACACCGTAGATACGGCTGGGGGAAGTAATATTCGCTGCACAGTTGGGGTAGAAGTTCCAGTTGCGCGATAATTGACAAGGAAATGAGGGGGCTGCTATCGGCAACAATGACAGAGTTAATCATCACACAATTCGTCAGCAATTTGGTCATCATCTAGGTTGATAACTGGGATTTGCAAACGTCCTAGTTCATACATGAATTGGAGTTTGTTCATACTGCAAAAAGCGGCGGCTTTACCAAGAGATAGTCGGCGTAGCTCGAATAGTTTGACTGCAAGCAAAAATGTAAGTTCTGCTTCTAATGCTTGGGGTGATTTGCCGGAGGTAATGAGTAAGTCATCGGGATACTGAAGGGATAGGATGTGCATAGTTCGCTTCTGTGTTCCTGATTCCTAATTCTTTCTTGATTATGACTTAGACTAGTCTAACGAGTATAGCGATGTCTACGACGGGCTACGCCTACGCAAATATCCCCACTATCATCTGCCACTGTTTACAGCTATTTTCAGGTAAATAGACCACGCGGTAGGGGCGCAAGGTCTTGCGCCCCTACGACAGGTGTGGTTCAAATACTTGAATTCTGCTGTAAGATAATCTCCTCAGCTTAACTCTGGAAAATATGCTGAGGCTTGATAGTACTAAATTAAAGTAATATTTCAGTTTAGTACTTATACTGTGTATTATGTTAAAGTCTTTGTCATTTGCTTTAGTTGCAGCTACCGTTTTAGTGGCATCAATCAATAATCCCAGCAATACTTTAGCTAAAACTTGTGCTTCTAAGTGTGGGCCACATCCGATTCAGTTTACACCTGGGCAACACATCAGAGTTGAAATTATAAATAGCACACCTAACATAATCAGAATCCAAAAACCCTCTGGGACTGATGCAATATCCTTGAGTCCAGGGCAGAAATTAAGTTTAGAACAAATAGAGGGTACTGAGCCAAATACATCTCTGATATTTTGGAGCGAAAAAGGTTTGTCACTACAAGCAATTGTCTCGAAACTTAACTTTGGCACATTGCGCCTTGAACTTCGTCCGACTTGGCGCTCTCCAGGCGATCGCTCGTTATATATTATGGATGATGGCAGAATAAACGTGTTTTAGATAGCAAATAATGTTATTAGTTATGAGTTAAGAAATAAATTTAAATTCAACACTCCTAACTAATAACTCCTGACTTGTATTGTGCAAGACCGACCTGTATCTGAGCTATCAAAACCTAGCAGGCGCTTACCTAATCAGCGCTGGCAAATTTATCCGCAGAAACCAGAATTTGCCCAAAAACTAGCGGTTTTAATCAATGTTTCGCCCATTATCAGCCAGTTGTTGATTAATCGGGGGATCGAAACACCAGAACAGGCACAAGCATTTTTAAATCCAGAATCTTTAGTTTTACCTTCGCCATTAGAAGATTTTCCAGATTTGGCGATTAGTCTGGAGTTGTTGCAAAATGCGATCGCTTCTCAAACAAAAATTGCTATTTGTGGTGACTATGATGCTGATGGAATGACTAGCACTGCTCTACTTTTGCGTAGTCTCCGCACTTTGGGTGCACAGGTAGATTATGCTATTCCCAGCCGGATGCACGAAGGCTATGGTATTAATAAACGCATAGTTGAAGAATTTCACAGCGAAGGCGTAGGGTTAATTCTGACTGTAGATAATGGCATCTCTGCGTTTGAACCAGTCGCTAGAGCTAGAGAACTTGGTCTTGCAGTGATTATTACCGATCATCACGACATTCCCCAAAAATTACCGCCAGCTAACGCGATCCTCAACCCTAAGTTAATAGCTGAATCTTCACCTTTTCGTGGTGTTGCTGGTGTTGGTGTTGCCTATATTTTGGCAGTGTCTCTCGCACAACAGCTAGGAGAGACTAAGGGTTTGATTCAGCCGATGCTAGCATTATTTACACTAGGAACGATCGCAGATTTAGCCCCCTTAACTGGCGTAAATCGTCGCTGGGTAAAACGTGGTTTACAGCATTTACCCAAATCCAACTTAGCTGGGATACAGGCGTTAATTCAGGTAGGTGGCGTGCAAGCGAGGGGAGATGAGGGAGTACGGGGAGATAGGGAAAAGCTTCCATCCCCAATCCCCAATCCCCAATCCCCAGTCCCCAGTCCCCAGTCCCCAGTCCCCAGTCCCAAATCGCTCAAGCCTGAAGATATTGGGTTTCGCTTGGGGCCGCGAATTAATGCTATCGGGCGGATTGGTAATCCTCAGACTGTTATTGAATTGCTGACTACAGATGATATGGGGTTGGCGCTCGAAAGAGCAATGCAGTGCGAACAAATCAACGCCTCTCGCCAGGAGATGTGTCAGCAAATTGAACAAGAAGCGATCGCTTATGTAGAAGCAGAATATGTTACATCTCTACAACAAGACCGTGTATTAATTGTTGTTCAACCCAATTGGCATCATGGCGTTATTGGCATTGTCGCCTCCCGCTTGGTCGAACGCTACGGTGTTCCCGTATTCATCGGTACTTATGAAGATGAAAGACATATACGCGGTTCTGCACGCTCAATTCCAGAGTTTCATGTGTTTGAAGCTTTGGAATATTGTCACGATTTACTAGGGAAATTTGGCGGACACAAAGCCGCCGGGGGATTCTCTTTACCAGCAGAAAATTTACAGGTGTTGCGATCGCGTTTGATTGAGTTTGCTAACCAGTGTCTTGAACCCCAGCATCTCAAGCCTCTGCTCAAAATTGATGCCGAAGTCAACCTCGATCAAATTAATCAGCAACTTTACCAACAGCTTAATGCTCTCCATCCCTGCGGTATGGACAACCCCGATCCCGTTTTCTGGACAGCTAATGTTCAAGTGGTTGAGCAAAAAATCGTTGGTAAGGGTCACATTAAACTGACAATTGCCCAAACTATTGATAATCAGGAGTATAGAATTAAAGCGATCGCTTGGCGTTGGGGTGACTACTTCCGCTTACCAGCGCGAGTGGATGTAGCTTACAAACTGCGGGAAAATTATTTTAACGGTAACACCAGCATCGAGCTAGAGTTAATCGGTGTCAGACTGCCAAGTCAGCTTCAACAATTTTTTGCATCGCCACCTATCCCTTCAAGTGCTACTTTTGAGTACAATCAGCGACAGTATACTTGTGGCTTTTATAAAAACGGTATTGGGGCAGAATTAAGAATTAAAAATCCTGAAGGAAAGGTGTTAGTGATGCAACCAGGACATATAATCGGTTTACTTGGCACTAATCGTCAAAACGCTAAAGAAGTTGATATTTCTCAGCCACAGTATGACAGTATTATTCAAGCTGCACTCCAGGTATTATCAGTTAGGAGTTTTTAATTAACTGATCCTTTGTAACTATGAAACTGTGAGTGCTGATTTATGAGTTATGAGTTATGAGTTGAGAATAAAATTTAATTCCTCACTCTTAACTCCTCACTCCTAACTCTCAATCAGCACTCAGAACTCTTATAGGTTGCCGTTGCGAAATGCCAACAAAAAGATTACTACTGGCCCAGCAATGACAATTAGCGCTACGGACAACAATTGGAAAATAACTTCCCAATTAATGCTGGTAAAAGCGTTAAACAAGTCAGATACAGCGTCAAACATTTTCCCCTTTCTCCTGTCAGTTGCCTTAAAAAATTCAATAACTTAATTACAAAACCCGCAATCGATCATATCTGTCTATGGCCTGTTAGATTTAATTTACTTAACAAAATTATAAGAAAAGACATAAAAACGTAAAATAGGGAATTGGGAATTGGGGAATTGGGGAATTGGGAAAAGACTTACTGTAACTTCTCCTCTGCTCCCTCATCTCCCCCTGCCCCCTGCTCCTCTGCTTCTTACCCATTCCCCATTCCCCATTCCCCATTCCCCAATTAAAAATGGCAACTTGGCAATGTGTAAAGCAATGTGGAGCCTGCTGTAATCTTGATCCAGCAGATCGTCCAGATTTGGATGAGTATCTCTCTCCACCAGAACTAGAAATCTACCTCAGCATGGTAGGTGAAGATGGATGGTGCGTTAATTTCGACCATACCACGCGAGAATGTCGCATCTACTCAGATCGTCCTCGCTTCTGCCGCGTGGAACCAGAGGTTTTTCAAGATATGTATGGGGTTGAACCTGAAGAAGTCAACGATTTTGCTATTGATTGCTGTCGCCAGCAAATAGAGGGAGTATACGGCGATCGCAGCTTAGAAATACTACGCTTCGATAAAGCTATTGGGCTGTAAAGAGGATGCAAACGCAAAGACACCCGATAATTTTTTATCTCCATTTATGTAGTTGCAATTTATTACAACAATCTGAGAATATGATAGAAATATGAAAACCACCTACAACCAAAACTATTGCTTGTGAAACTTGACTCTGCACCTTTGGACATTTCTGGCATAGCTCAGACTGAGATCGAGCTAGAACTGAGAGACAGCACTGATTTTAACTTAACCCCTGCGATCGCCCAGCTAGTTCAGCCTGTAGTTGCCGATAGTCCTCAAAAGCAGCAATCAGTGTTAGTAGTTTTTGGCACAACATTTGTAACCATCTTTCTAGCAGAAATTGGAGATAAGACTCAGTTATCCACGCTGTTAATGAGTGCAGAATCTCATTCGCCGTGGGTGGTATTTATCGGATCGGCGGCGGCGCTAATAACCACCAGCTTATTAGGTGTACTTTTAGGTAGTTGGATGGCTAGCCGACTCAGCCCAAAAACTGTAGAAAAGTCATCTGGTGTGATGTTATTGGTAATTTCCCTAATGCTATTTTGGGATGTCATTAGTCATTAGTCATTTGTCATTTGTCATTTGTCAAACTCCCAATTCTTCCTTAATAATATGGATTGGCATCTTTTAGGACTGAGCTTTATTACAGTTTTTTTATCAGAATTAGGTGACAAAAGTCAGCTAGCAGCGATCGCACTTTCAGGACGTTCTAATTCTCCGCGTGCAGTATTTTTTGGTGCAGCAGGCGCATTGCTGTTGACAAGCCTGCTAGGGGCATTAGCAGGGGGAGCAGTAGCGGAATTGTTACCTACACGTTTGTTAAAAGCGATCGCTGCGATCGGATTTGCTATTCTTGCAGCACGCCTGCTGTTATTTAACAATGAACCATCGGCGGATTCTGAAGAAACACCATAAAAAGAAACCAGGAGTCAGAATTCAGAATTCAGAATACTCCATTGCTTCATGGATGGAGTTTTAACAAGGAAAAATGTTGAAATTTTGTTTTACTCAAATTCATCTTGAATTCTGACTCCTGAGTTCTGAATTCTCCTTTACAAAAGTTCCCAACCAGTTCCTTTGTAGCCGTATTGAAAAATTTCTGGATGCAAAATTTCAGCCAAAATTTCTAGAGAATCTACCAGTCGCGGCCCTGGACGATTAAAGTAAGAATTGCCATCAGTGATGTAGACCCTACCAGCTTTAGTAGCGTGCAGTTTTTCCCATTCAGGACGTTGAGTTAACAAATTCGCTTCTTGGCGAGTGCGATTTAAATCAAAGCCACAAGGCATAAAAACAATGATATCTGGATTAGTTGTTAATAGGGTTTCCCACGGCAAGATGGGAGAAGGCTGACCTGTAATGCAAAATAGAGACTGCCCTCCTGCCAAGTTAACTAATTCAGGAATCCAATTTGCGGCAACCATCAAAGGATCGATCCACTCGATACAGGCGACAGTAGGCTGTTCGTGTAAAGAAAGTCCTTGAATTCTTTGCTGACAAATTTTGACACGAGCTTCTAAATTTTCTAAGACTTTTACTGAGTCTACCTTGAAGGTGTGGCTGACTCGCTCAATATCAGCCCAAACGTCTTGGAGAATATTGGGTTGTAAAGAAATAATCTGCGGTTTACTGTCAATGAGTGTAGCCACTGCCTTTTCAACTTCCTGTAGGCTGACAGCACAAACATCGCACTGGTCTTGAGTGAGAATGTGGGTAGGTTGCAACTGCTCTAAAACATCTGTTTTAATTTCATAAATACTAAGAGCAGATTGCAATAAACTATTCACATCATTATGAATTTGGCTGCTGGAGGCATTAGAGTCTAAGCGTGCTTGGGTACAAACGGGGCGATTGAGAATTTCTGGAGGGTAATCACATTCGTGCGATCGCCCCACAATAGCATCAACTAACCCTAGTGCCGCTAAAATCTCTGTTCCACCAGGAATCAGAGAAACAATTCTTACATTACTATCCGTCATCGCTCCACCTCCATAAAAGCTCCCTTTACCTTAATATTCGCAAAATTTGAGCCATTAAGTATCTTTCTCCAGAACAATCAACGGTATTTTGGTAGTCATATTTATTATCTGTGAGATGGTTCCAGAACTTGACGTTAAATCAAGTAAAATTAAGTTTAACTTCATGTAGTTTTGTAGTATAATTACGTAGTTAATAAATTATTCTAAATGTTAATTATCCCCTAGAAAAAATCACTAACTTAAAGTAATAGAAGTTATGATGGCAATCCTATTTGATTTATGAAAATTGAAAGTCATGAATCCCCTACTTTTGGGAAAAGTTCAGCATCTTCTCTCTCAGAAATAATTTAGGATTGATAGAACGAAATCTAGCCTGTAACTCATTATTCAAAATCAGAGAATTTAATTGTAAAGAATAAACTTTCCGGTTATGAAAAGCACCATGTAGTAATTGTAGTTATACAAAGATACCTCTACTTTTTACGTAGAGATGTAAAACAAAATTATTTCTTCTTGAGGTCAAGTAATGCAGGTGGTGCCAGCCAGAGATATTACAGAGCAAAAACAGTTCCAAGAAGCTTTACGAATCAGAGAAAATAGTCGGCGAAAACAAAGCCAGACTCTAGTACAGTTGGCAAGAAGCAAGACATTTCAACAAGGTAATCTCAATGCAGTATTAAGAGAGATTACAGAAACTGCTGCTCAGACGCTTTTAGTCAAGCGAGTTGGCGTGTGGTTATATAATGAAGAACGTTCAAAAATTGAATGCATAGATTTATACGATCTAAATACCAAGGAGCATAGCTTTGGTAACTCGCTTTCACATGAAAATTATCCAGTTTACTTCCAGGCTTTAGAAGAGGAACGCACCATTGCCGTAAATGATGCCAGAAACGATATAAGAACGCAAGAGTTATCCGAATCTTATCTTTCTGTTTTGGGTATCACATCCCTACTGGATGCACCGATTTGGCTAGAGGGTCGTTTGGTAGGCGTAGTTTGTCACGAACACATTGGCGAATATCGTCAATGGACTTTAGAAGAAGAGACTTTTGCTGGTTCAATTGCAGATTTTGTGACTCTAGCTATAGAAGCAAGCGAACGAAATATTGCACAGGAAGCACTGCGGCAAAGTGAGGCGCAATTCCGAGCGATTTTTGAGCGTTCTTCTATCGGTATTGGACTTATAGATATGAAAGCAAAGATAGTCGATACCAATCCAGTACTGTGTGAGATTTTAGGATATAGCCGAGAAGAACTATACGGCAAGAACTTTACAGATTATATTTTTACACAAAAGGGGGATTTAAAACTTTACAAACAACTGATATCAGGAATTTACACAAACTTAGAGAAAACTTCAAGGTTAGGATTCCAACGCTGCAAACATCAAGAACAATTTGTCGAAAGACATCGCATTGAAATAGAGAGACGCTGCCTGCACCAAAGTGGTCGTTTGGTTTGGACTCACATCTCTGTTTCTGTTATACCAGACAGCAATGGTGAACCTGAGTTTTTTCTAGCGATGATTGAAGATATTACTGAACGCAAGGAAACAGAGTTGAAACTGCGTGCTTCTCAAGAAGCAGCAGAAGCTGCTAATCGGGCAAAAAGTGAATTTTTAACAACTATGAGTCACGAACTGCGAACCCCTCTGAATGCGATTATGGGGTTGTCACAGTTATTACAACAAGAAATAGTTGGCTCTCTCAATGAAAAACAGAACGAATATGTAAGTTGTATATATAGTAGTGGTGAGCATTTGCTAGCACTGATTAACGATATTCTTGACTTATCTAAAGTAGAAGCAGGTAAAGAGGAATTATTTTTGTCGCCTTTGCCAGTATCAGATTTATGTAATTATGCCATCTGGACAGTACGCGATCGCGCCTCAGAAAAGGGGTTACAACTCACCTGTAAAATTGATCTACAAGAGAATATTTGTATTGCTGATGAGCGGCGCATCAAGCAAATGTTACTCAATCTGCTCACCAATGCCATTAAATTCACTCCAGCCGGCAATGTGTCACTGGTAGTAAAAAAAGTACCCCAAGGAATAACTTTCACAGTTTCAGATACTGGAATTGGTATAGACTCAAGTCAGTTTCAATTTCTATTTGAACCTTTTAAACAGCTTGACAGTCGCTTAAATCGGCAGTTTGAAGGCACTGGTTTGGGGTTAGCCTTAACACGCAAATTAGCACGTTTGCATGGTGGAGATGTAACTTTTACATCGACTTTGGGAAAGGGTAGTGAGTTCACTTTGTTTCTTCCAAATCCAGTCCTTTCGTCAGTAAGGGGGGATGAAGGAGATGATATCATGTCCGCTTGATTACTTATTAAACCCGAAGAACCCCACCCCGCCAAAGCATAGCTTTGTCTCCCCTCCCGAAAAGCGGGGAGGGGTTGGGGGTGGGGTGCAATGACTGGGAATCATAACTATTTATCCGGACATGATATGAGTAAGAAAATTTTACCTTATGCTTGGGTTAACGATAGTTTTGCCCAGCAAGATCCCCCTAACCCTTTTTAAGAGAGTGAGGGGGAATCAAATCTTAAACCAAGTGTATTAATCTATACTTTTTACTGATTGTTGTAGTTTAATCTGCTCCTTCAATTGGTGCAAAACCTTGTCGCTGAATATTTTCTGTTATCGCGCGTGGTTCTAAAAATTGCAGTAGGTAATCAGGGCCTCCGGCTTTAGAACCCACTCCAGAAAGTTTAAATCCACCAAAGGGTTGCCGCCCAACGATCGCTCCGGTAATATTGCGGTTAATGTACAAATTCCCAACTTCAAATTCTGTCTGCGCCTGCTGAATGTGCGAAGGTGTTCTAGAATAAAGTCCTCCAGTTAAGGCGAAGTTTGTACCGTTAGCAACTGCTAAGGCTTCCTGGAAATCTTTCACCCGAATTACCGCCAGTACAGGGCCAAAAATTTCTTCCTGGGAAATTACCGCGTTTGGTGAGACTTCACTAAAAATGACAGGCCCGATAAAATACCCTTGTTCGGGTGCTGGTAATTCCAAAGCTAATTGTGCCTCTGCCTTACCCTTCTCAATATACTCGCGGATGCGATCGCGGGCATTAGCATCAATTACTGGCCCAACTTGGGTACTAGGTAACTCTGCCTCCCCAATATTCAAGGATTTTGTCGCTTCTACCAACCGTTGCACAAAAGCTTCATAAATTGGTTCCAGCACAATCACCCTGGAAGCCGCAGAACATTTTTGTCCGCTATAACCAAATGCTGACTGCACCACCCCTACAACTGCTTGGTCTAAATCAGCACTTTCATCGACAATAATCGCATTCTTGCCACCCATTTCAGCAATTACCCGTTTCATGTGCTTCTGTCCAGGTTTCAGTATTGCGGCTTCTGCGTAAATTCTACAACCAACTTCTTGAGAACCTGTAAAAGCAATTACATGAGTTTCTGAATGATTGACTAAATAAGCGCCGACTTGCGAACCCTTACCGGGTACGTATTGAAATACACCTTTAGGAAAACCAGCATCTATCAAGATTTCTGTGAGTTTGGCTGCAATTACAGAAGATGTTTCCGCAGGTTTGAGGAGAGTGCAATTCCCTGAAACTAAAGCAGCAACAGTCATTCCGCAAGCGATCGCCAGGGGGAAATTCCAGGGAGAAATCACTACAACAATTCCCCGTGGATGATAAATATAACGATTGGTTTCTCCAGCTAAGTCATAATTGACACCTTTATCTAGCCGTTCTATCTCATCAGCATAGTACCGACAAAAGTCTATCGCTTCCGAAACCTCTCCATCAGCTTCCTTAACTGGTTTTCCGACTTCTAAAACTATCCAAGCTGAAAGTTCGGCGCGGCGGAGTTCCATTAAATCACCCGCTTTTCGCAAAATATCAGCGCGTTGTTTCGCGGGTGTTTTCCTCCACCCAGGAAATGCTGCTTTGGCTGCTTGCATAGCCTGTTCAGCTTGTTCAACGCTAATCAAGCCAACTTTACCAACTACTTCACTGAAATTAGAAGGGTTGAGAGAATCAACGAATTCCGGCGGATTAATATATTCCCCATTAATCAACGGCAAATAAGTTTTACCCAATTGTTGACGAACGCTTTGGAAAGCTTTCGTCGTTTTCGTTCTTATCTCTTCCACAGCAAAATCTGTATCAGCAGCACCGAGGAAATGAGAGTTAGTAGAGACGCGATTAATCGCGTCTGTACTTTGGAGAGACGCGATTAATCGCGTCTGTACGTTAGGAGTTAAAGAGTTTTCTTCTTTGACAATTGGCGGCGCTAATAATTCGTCAATTGGTCGATTTTCGAGATTTTGCCGTAAAAATGAACTATTGGCGGTATTTTCTAACAATCGGCGAATTAAATACGCCATTCCAGGTAATAATTCACCGTAGGGACAGTAAACTCTAACTCGATAACCCTTGTCAACCAATGCTTTTGCAACTTTATCTCCCATACCGTAGAGGACTTGTAATTCAAAGCGACGGCGGGGGACATTTAAACTTTCAGCTATGGCAATGGCGCGAGAGTGCGATCGCACATTATGGCTACCAATGGCAGAATACACATATTGATGATTTTCTAGCAATAACTGAGTGATGGTTTCAAAGTTAGCATCTGTTGCCGCTTTATCGTTGTAAACTGGCTGTTTCCAATGCTTCTGGGCTGCTTTAATAGTTTCTTGATCCCAATATGCACCTTTCACCAAGCGGATTGTCAGGGGATAACCGCGTTCTTTCAACCAAGAAATTACGTTTTTGGCATCCTCCTCGCTATCACGCAGATATGCTTGAATTGTCATGCCAATATCTGTGCGTTGCCGAAATTCTTCTTCTAGTAAGAGTTTTTTCAGGATGCTGAGAGTTATGTCTTTATAAGCATACTGTTCCATATCAAAATGCACAGCTGCGCCCAACTCTTTAGCACGACGTAAGAGAGTACGAATGTGATCGCTAACTCTCTCCTCACTACCTTTAGCATCTAAAGGGTCAAATTGGGAATAAAACGCCGTTAATTTTACAGAAACCTGAACTTTGGGGATTGTTTCGCCATCAGCCTCATCAATAGCCGGGATAGCTGCCCAATTCTTTGATGCTTCTACCAATTGTTGCATTAATTCTAGATAGCGTTCTAGATAAGACTGCGCTTCGGCTTCGGTAATTACCGCCTCACCAAGTAAATCGATGGTGAAAGCCATTTTTTCTTTTCGCAGTCGTTCAACTGTTTTGATGACTTGTTTAATATTTTCCCCAGAAATATATTTATGAGCAAGAGTCTCAACAGCTGTACCAACGGTTGTCGCAGCAACTTGTCCGGGCATCGAATCGGGGTTAGCAAAGTTTAGCATTCCCTTCAAAGCTGCCGGCAATTCTACAGACTCATCGCCTAAATATTCTTGTAAATGTGAAGCAATTTCTGATTTACTGTGTAAAGCAGGTAGCGTGTCTATAAAGCGAAATAGTTGTACCCGTAACCCAGGATTACTCATCGCCCAAGCTAGTAATTTATCATCCCAGCGCATTTGATCGCGCAGTGAAGAAAAAAATGAACGATTTTCCTGGGTTGCTGCTAGAAGTTGTTTAGCAATTTCTTGGGTTTTAGCTTCGTAGGTGCTTGTTTGTACTTGTAATACCACTGATAATAAACTCCATTAATCTAGACAAGGCTTTTTGTATAAAGCCTGTGTCTTCTATTTTGACTCTTTCATTTAGCTGTCACCATTATGTGGAATTCGTAATTCGTAATTCGTAATTCGTAATTCTTATATCGTAAGGATTTCATTGATTTTGAATGATTTGCTTACGGTGTACTGTTCTAGAGACTTCCAATTAAAAAAATATTCCATCGTAGAGATGTTGTGCTTCTACGACAGATGTAATTCAAATACATAAAAACTGCTGTAAACTCTATTATGCCAACGCACTTAACAACGCCTGCTTAAACTCGGCTGCACTTTTAAAGTGGATTTCCGGCTTATCAACCAACGCCAAATCAATCACCTGTGCTAGCGGTTGGCTAATTGTCGCATCTCGTTGGCGAATTGGTATAGGTTCATTTTGTAAAACTGCCAGAAAGGGATCGCCTGTGAAGTTGCGGGGGAAACTACCTGTTAGCATATTGTAGAGACAAGCCGCGACTGCCCAAATATCAACCTCCGGCTGGGCATATTTAAAGTTAAGCACCTGCTGTCGGGGCATAAAAACGGGAGTACCTGCTTGAGTACCAGTCAAGGTTTGACCGCTTAAGCCCGCTAAATCAAATGCCTTAGATAAACCGTAATCACCGATTTTAGCTACCAGTTTTCCATCAATATTAGTAAGGAAAATATTACTCGGTTTCAGGTCGCGGTGAACTATACCTTTACCTTTGCCAAATTTCCCATCTGCCAGTTTTACATAAGGAATTTCAACATTGTGGGCATATTGCAAAGCGTCTAAAATTTGCAGAATAATCGGTATAGCAATATCAATAGATAATCGCCCACCAAGTTGCTGCATGAAATCCCATACAGTACCGCCCTCACAATACTCCATTGTAAAAAAGAAAAGGATTTCTGAGTAGCCACAATCCATCAGTTGCACTACATGAGGATGTTGCAAAGCTTTAGTGTTTTCCGTCTCCCGCAGAAACATCTCCACAGCGAATTCATTTGCTGCCACTGCTGGTAACATGACCTTTAGGGCTATAAACTTGCCAGACTGATTATGCTGTGCTAAGTAAACTTCTCCGAATTCACTACTGCTGAGGAGTTTGACAAGATTATAACCACTAATTGCTTTGAAATTGCGATCGCCACTTTCAGCCAACTTCAGGAAATGTGTGATGATTTCCAAGAAATAAGACTGTTGTACCGTATTATCCCTGACAGGAACATTGCTAGGAATGAGGTTCGACGGATTTTCCTCTTCCTGGTATGTTTCAATACTAACTTTGAAGATAGTGTGACCTAAATTGATTTCGTCACCTGTTTGTAAGTCATATTCTGGAAACTGGAGATTGACAGCTTCTTCGACAGTTTGATATCGTTGGCGTTGTCCGATGTTTTTACCGTTAATATAAGTGCCATTTTTACTACCAAAGTCCCGCACCCGAATATCAGGGGGGTTGATATCCAGCAGACAGTGATAGCGGGAGATACCCCGATGATTTTCATCATCTGGTAACTGCGGATTGCAATCTAAACTTCTGCCGATGATGCAGCTAGTGCGGTAGTCAAAAATAAATTGCTGTCCTAACAATTGTCCCTGAATAACGGTGAGAATGATTTTAGCTGGCATCTGAAAAATAGAAAATTAATGCCCACGATCATAACTTACATGTATCAGATATAACAATATCAATTCATACGTAGCCCCTCCTGCCCCTTCTACAAATCTTTATGGGAAAGAAAACACCCACAACCCCACATAAAACCATGATGAGGGAGGGGGAGGTGTCCATAAGGTGCATTTAAATTCCAAGTACACAGGTATCTGGAGTATAGTATCCATTCTCCATCTTTTTTCCAACCGACGCGATCGGCGAAAGCTTCCCAGATTTTTTTATCGTAATTTCTAGTTCCACCCATACTTTGATGAATGCGCTTTTGTATCGAAAAACCAAAACGCCCGTCGCTGTATTTTACCCACAATTTGTTAATGGTCTGAATATCTTCACAAGGAAAGTTGTCAATATCTTGAGGGCGAAACCAGCCTTCCTTTTCTCTTTTAGGAACTGCTAGCATCACTTGTGTCGCTTCTTCATTTGCTTCTTTCCACTCTCCGGCTGCTAGTAAATCTCGCAGTCGGGTGTAATCTATATTCACAGCAGAGATTAACTTAATCTCAGATGATTTTTCTCTAGACTCTGACACCGATTGTACATTTTTTTGAAATTGCAATGCTATGTTTTTAATAATCCCACCCTTTAACCTATCGCTAATTTGAGGATGCAATTGCTTTGGCGGCACTAACAATATGGTTTCCTCTGATTCTTCTTTATCTATCTCCAGCAATTGTTTAGATGACACCAATTGCGGAAACTCTTGGGATGGCAATTCTAAACCTTTGATATTTGCAATTAATTCTTGCCCTTTTTGTTGGTATGATTGGGTGCTAGCGATACCCAGCAATTCTCGAAACTCTAAAACCGACTGTAGACGTTCTTGAGGTTGCAATGCCATCGCTTTCATAATTGCATCATTTACCCTGTCACTAATTTGCGGATTAAATTGCTTTGGCGGTGGTAAGGGTATGCCCTTATCCCTAAAATTGGCAGGAAAAGGTATCTCTTTTGTGAGCAAACTATATAGGGTTGCAGCTAAGGCATAAACATCAGTATAATGACCAAAATTTCCCTGTCTTTCATACTGTTCAATGGGTGCATAACCGTTGGTTCTCTCGTTAGTCATGCTCCCCACTTGTCCAATTGTATATTCTCTTGCTAACCCAAAATCAATTAAAACTGCTTCTGATTTACCACCACGCAAAATAATATTATTGGGTTTGATATCCCGATGTAAAAATCCCTGTTTGTGGACATATTCTAATGCTTGACCTACTTGGTCAATTAAGCGTAAGGCTTCATCTTCTGATAATTGGCCATGCTGCTCAATATAAGCACCTAAATCTTCTCCATCAATATATTCCATCACCATGCCCCAGAGTCCATCTTCTTGGATAACTTCATAGACTTGGACAATATGGGTATGAGTACATCTGGCTAACCGCAGCGCTTCATTGACAAATTTTACCTGTCGTTGCTGAAAGTCATCCTTACTTTGTTGAATATGGTTGAGGGTTTTGATAACGACTGCTTTACCTGTAGGCTGTTCTATGGCGCTATAGGTGACACCATAGCCACCGCCACCAAGGACTTTTTGTATAATGAATCGTCCGTTGTCGAGATTTTGATTGGGTGTCCAAAGTTTCATTGATTTATAAATTGTAAATATATCCGCGCGATCGCACCCCTAATCCCTTTTCGGCTGTGGGAAGGGAAAATACGCCCTCTTTGTGCTGGCAAAATCAGAAGGTAAGGTTGTACTTCAAATCTTCTACTGCTGTTTTAACAGCATGTACTTGTTTTTTCCAATACTAAGAATGGGTATACTCACTCTATGCCTCCAGAAAACTTTATGGATATTTTATTTTCTAACTGGCAACACACACTCCAACCCTTTAGTGTTGACCAGGTAGCGGCTGAAAAAGCCTTTAATTGCTTGGTTGTAGCTTACTCTACCCCTGGTCGCTATTACCATACACTGAAACACATCGATCGCGTTCTCAGCACAATTCAGATTTTGCAAGGCTACACCAACAATCTAGCTGCGGTTCAACTAGCTGCCTGGTTTCACGATGTAGTCTATGACACTCAAGCTCAAGATAATGAAGAACGAAGTGCAGACTATGCTTTTGAGTTGCTGAGTAAGTTAGGTATTCCAGAAAGTACTACAAGTACTGTTAAACATCTAATTTTGGATACTAAAAACCATCAAGCTGCGGTGAATGACTATAATGGCCAAGTTCTACTTGATGCAGATTTAGGGATTTTGGCTGCTAACTCAGTGGAGTATCAAGAATACGCCCATGCTATTCGCCAGGAATATAGCTGGCTGTCAGAGGCAGATTATATTACAGGTCGTCAGCAGGTTTTAGAAAAGTTTTTACAGCGATCGCGCATTTATCATACGCCTTTAATGTTAGAGTTCGCGGAACCCTGTGCCCGTGGCAACATCCAGGCAGAAATTAAGTCGTTGGGTTAAAGATATGGTACTAAATACAATTAATTGTGTGGTGACAGTATTTCTATGTTATGCCATTCCTATTTAAGGTTATCAATAGGAGCTATACTTTCACCTACTTCAATCCGATACCCTAATTTTTATTAGTCAGCAAAATTTCAGCGATCGCACTTGAAATAGGATAGTGTGGTGAATATATCTCCATCCATAAAACTCCCGTGCTGATTCAGCTTTGTTGGAGGCTTGAACCTCTCTAACCCTCCTTAAAAAGAAGGGAATTAGAGCAAGTTTTAGAAAGGGGATTCTCTGCGGTATTGGGCTAGCGTTAGCAATGTAGGTAATCTCTAAGATAATTTCTTAATTGCTTAACGCCTACCACCACCACGATGGGGCACTCCAACTTCAGTTTCTTGTAGCTTTCTTTTTGGTACAAAGACTTCTTGTTGATGTTTTTGCTGAATTTTTTCCAGTACAAACTTGACACGAGTACGAACTCCAAGATCAACGTCTGTATTGAGCATTTGCTGAAGTTGATTTGTAATTCGTGACTCTTGATCGGGTAAAGTAGCTGCTATAAAGTTGCCGCTTTGCGGGTTGTCGCCAGACATTGCTAATGTTTCTAAACTCGTCACTGCTGCATAGCGCACTACCCATTCTGGATCTTGAGAAATCAGTAATAGCGCCTCTAATACCTGAGTCTGAACAGATTCTACTTTCTCAGGCGGTAATTGATGCCAGCGCAAAGTACCTAATCCTCTAGCAGCAGCCCGCCGCACACTTAAGGAAAAATCAGTTTTTGCTGCCTCTAACAAGGTATCCAGCGCCCGAACATCGCCAATTCCGGCTAAAGCACGAAGTGCCCAAGCCCTAGCACCATAGTTGTAGTCATCGATTAGTTCCAATAATGGCGATACTGCGGCTTCCCCGATGGCAATTAGTCCATCTACTGCCGCCACCGCCGCTCCTGGATTGTTGTAGCCCAAAGCTGCAATTAGAGTAGGAACAGATTCCTCTATATGTGCTGCTGCTAACTCTTGAACTGCGTCTACTAAGCGCTCTGAAGAGTCTGCTTCTTCTACAGCACGGATCAGTATTTGGGCAAGATCGCTGTTATTCATAACAATTTCTCATGAGTAATTAGCCGTCAGCCAATTGTAGCTTAAGTTATCCGTAGGTGACATCATACATAAACCCCTAACCCTAATTTTGCAGTTGGGTTGGGGGTTTATATATAGGAAGCATTTTTTGTAACGTATTAATAAGAACTTATTATTTAGAATTTCTAAGAGGAATTAAGAATTCAGGAGACAGAATGGGCTAAACCATAGCTATCCGCTAACAGAATTGAATTATTATGTACAACTGGGTTATAGATATTGGATATTGGTTTAAAACTAAGCCGAATTGTGGGTAAAACAAAATTAAAATATTAATCAAAGAGTTAATAATCCATTCCTTCTCTGCGAGACGTTGCGCGAACATAGGTGGAGTATTCTGAATTCTGACTCCTGACTCCTGATTTATGGCTACAATAGCGAGTCCATCAAATTAATCACTTTAATCGCACCTTCTGACAAAGTGCTTGGTGTAGTGTGATTGACTTGATGTTCTAATAATCCTTTGAGAGAAATGAGCTTGAGGCTATTTTCAGCAAGAGTCTGTGCGATCGCATCTGCTGCGGGTAGATATCCAATGGCTCCCAAGTCTGCTAACACCGCTCGACGCAATTGCAATCTCTCACCCGCCAAAGCTTTTACTAATCTTTCCCCATAAGCTGGTTCTTGGGTTAATTGATACATCGCTCGTGCGGCAGCATATTGTACCAATTCAATTGGATGCTCTAAGAATGGCTTTACCAAAGGGATGCACTCAGTCGCCCTCAAGGTTCCCAAGGCTTCTATAATAGCCTCGTAGGGTTGAGATAAATCAGGCTGCTGTGAGACAAGCTGCTCTCCCTGCAAACCTACTTTTAATAGCTTGATTAGGCCAGGAATACAAACTGGATCGCCTAACATTTCTAAGGATTGTGCTGCTGCTTCCCGCACATAAAAATCTGAGCAGTCTAAACACGCAATTAAAGGTGATACTGCTTGGCGATCGCCTAGTTTTCCCAATGCTCTAGCTGCATTCCGTCGCAGAGGATATCCGCCTTCTGGTGTCCTGTCGGCTTCATCCTCTAAAGCTTTAATCAGCCCTATAACCGCAGCTGGTTCACTTATGCGAAACCTACCCAACCACCAAGCAGCATAAAAGCGCAAGCCTAAATCGGCACTTTTAAGATTAGCGATCGCTTGTTCGACTGTTAAAGATCCACCATCGGCATTATCACCTGTCGCTGATAAATCTTCAAATTTCTGTGGACTAGAATTCATTAGGAAGAAGGATGATCGCTTTGTTCGCTGTTTGTTGTCGTTTCAAGGTTTAATGGCTGAATACTGACTATTTTGCCACCCAAGCGAGTAATTCGCTGCATTTCTTGATTCATTCGGTTCTCAGGCACTGTGATAAATACACTGGCACTAGAACGAATGGGATAGTTGATTTTGTCAGTTTCTTCGCTTTGGCGTAAACCTACAACTTCATATCGGAAGCTACGACTACTAGTTCTACCACTAACTTGTCCAAGCATAAATCACTTCCAAATCTTAAATTTCAAATTTTCAACAGTCATTAATCAATGACTAATGACTATTGACAAATGACACTAAAGCGGTTTCACACTAGCTATTTTACCACCTTGTTTTACCACTCTCTGGAAGTAACTAGATAGTTCTTCATAAGGTATTACCACCGCTTGATTAACACGGCGTGTACTAGGATATCCAGCACCAAAAACGCCTGCTACTTCAATGCGGTAGAGTCTGCCTTCTTTACCAAAAGTTCCTGCACCACCAAAAGTACTGTTGGGGGTAACACCTTTTTCGGAAGGAACGTATGAAAAACCAGAAGAAGTACCAGATGGAGGAACAACAACAGATGCACTGTTGCGACCTAGTTCAACAGCAAGACGGGAAGACTTGCCTTTGAGTTGGGAAGTATCGCTACTGGCATAGCCGCGATAAAGTTGGAATATCCGGCTGAATCCTACAGTTTTTTGTCCTGTTTGGGTGTTAAAGCCACGATAGTAAGGAACTATATTTTCACCAAAGCTAGATTGATACTCTGCCGAATCAATATAAGAATCGATGTCGGCTTCATATCCTTTGTTTTGGTACAAGTCCAAGTGATAAACCACTTCAGACTCATCATAAGGGGCACGGCCCAACAAATGTTTATAGTTCAGTTCGATAACGCGAGTTTGGAAATTGTCGTAGAAAAACTTGGTTTTGTACAGTTCTGATTTAGCAACTTGACGCACAAATTCTTGTACTGTATTTTTTCCGTCACGTAGAATAGATTCAGCACTTTCCAGGCGGTCAGATGCCAATATATAGTTGTTGCCTAACACCTGACGATATACGGCAGCAATTACTCTCTCTATATCTTCCTTACTTGCATTGGGACGCAATTCTACAGGAGATTGGTCGCTAAAAGGTTCCGTTCCTAGACGGGACGCTGCTGTTGTAATAGCCATTGGTGAATTTTCCTTTTGTAATTACTAATTGGGGACTGGGGATTAGGGATCGGGTACTAGGTATTGGAAAAACTCTTTCCCAGCCCCCAGCCCCCACTCCCCAGCCCCCAGTCCCCAGTCCCCAGCCATATTTATACGGCAGTAATGCTAATAACTCTACTGCCTTTGCGATTCAACTGCTGCAATTTACTAGACAGTTGCTCGTAGGGTACGAGCAATTCCGCAGTCCCACGTCTTACTACAGTTGAATTTGGGGAAGCTGCTTGTAGCACTCTGATGCGATATGTTTCCCCACGACCACCTGAAGAGAGACCAGTTAAAGCTCCGGCGGAGACTGGATAAATGGGTGAAGCTAGATTTTTAGCGACTTCCCAGGTTAGCCGCCCTTGTTTTTGTCCTTGGGCGCGATCGCTATTCGCATAACCCCGATACAGTTGGAACAGTCGGCTATATCCAACATTTTTTTGTCCTACTTGACTTTTAAAGCCTCGATAGTAGGGCACAACATTTTCGCCAAAACTCTCTTGATATTCTAATGAGTCAATGTAAGAGTTAATTTCAGCTTCGTAACCTTGTGAGTTATAAAGTTCAACATGGTACGAAATCTCTGACTCATCTTCTGGGGCACGCCCCAATAAATGCTTATAATTTAACTCGATAAACCTAGTTTGCGAGTTGGAGTGAAAAAACTTATCCCGATAGAGTTCTGATTGAGCAATGGCTTGCACAAATCCCCGAACCGAGATTAAACCTTGCTGCAAAAGTGATTCTGCGCTCTCCAGACGCTCTCCTTCTAGGAGGTATGCATTACCCAAAACCTGACGGTAAGCTGCCCGGATAACCACTGCCACATCTGCTTCAGTTCTATCGGGGCGTAGTTCTACAGGTGCTGAGTCTTCAAATGCTCCAATCCCTAGTCTTGCTGCTTGTCCCAAAGCTGCCATCCTTAAACCTCCTCAGTTTTAACTGCAAAACTGAAAACTTTTTAGAAAATTTTTTTCTAGTTTTTTAACAGTCTTTTGAAAATAAAACTGCCCGGAGAGGTAAGCAACTCATAGAACATCACTTGTCATAAGAGCTGATTTCCTCTCCGGGCTAAAGAAACACTCTAGCTTAGAGTATTGATTACATAGTCGATGTAGGAATTTGCTTCAACAGCTGGGTCGCCGCTTAGACCGTGGTTAGCTTTGATGTACTTGAGAGCTTCAATGTACCAGCTAGGAGACAGGTCAAAAGTCCGGTTGATTTCAGCCAAGCCAGAAATCAAGAAGTCATCCAAGGGGCCTGTGCCACCAACAACTAAAGCATAAGTGATGATCCGCAAGTAGTAGCCAACATCACGAACACACTTGCCTTTACCGCGTGCATCAGACGCGAAGTTGGGGCCTTGTTGTTGGGTGGTGTAAGGGAACTTGTTATATACTGCTTGAGCAGCACCTTCGGTCAAGCGTTGAGCATTAGCACTTAATGCTTTTGCTGCTTGTAAGCTAGCTGGCGCTTGACGGAAGCGACCAAAAGCAACTTGAATTTCGGTGCTGCTGAGGTAGCGACCTTGAGAGTCTGCTGATGCAATTGCTTCCGTTAGAGGTGTTTTTGTCATTTTGGTATTTCCCTTTTACAAACTTTTGGTTGAAATTTTGTTTTGTCCTAATGGACAATTATCTCAGTCAATAGCAGCAGTATCTGCCTTAAGCTACTGCTGATGCAGCACGGTCAAAATAGCTAGCTATTTCGGATGATAAAGCGCTGCAATCGCCTCTGGTGATGTTGTTTGTGTCGTTAACAATTGCTAGGGAAGCTGCTTTCAGCTTTTGAATACCAACAGCAACTGAAGCTCCAGGGGTTCCCAATGCCAAGTAGGTTTCACGCAAGCCGTTGAGGGCACGGTCATCTAGAACGCTGGAATCGCCAGCAAAGATTGCGTAGGTGATGTAGCGAAGAATGATGTCCAAGTCTCTGATGCAAGCAGCAGCGCGACGGCTGGTGTAAGCATTACCGCCGGGAGTGATCAATTGGGGTTGTTCTGCCCACAAATCACGAGCCGCAGCAGCAACTAGAGCGGAAGCATTGCTGGTAATCCGGTTAACAGCATCTGCACGCTTGTTACCATCTTTGACTAGTTCGCTCAATGCATCCAATTGTGCATCGGAGAGGTATTCCCCACGTGTATCAGCTTGGGAAACTACTTTTGCAAATGCATCTAAAACCATTGCGTTAAATCTCCTAATTTGCTTGGTTAAGAATAATTGGACTCAAAACTGAGTGCTTCAGCTTTTTTGATGTCAGTACTGCCTGACGAGTTACGAAAGGTCGAAAACAGACATCTCAAGAAATAAGTTTACGATCTCCAGGCTTTCAGATTAAAACTTTTGTTAAAAAACTTCAAACTTCTGTGAACGACTGGAAAACCTGATTAAGATGTTGTTTTTTACTTCCAAGTTCTCTTTATACAATGCTGCCGCGTCATTTTTTATTACAAATTATTGTTATGTTTGTTAATTTCCTTTACATAACTTAACAATAGACAAATAGTATCTTTTGATACAAAAATCCAAAGATGGGATAATTTGTTTCTGAAAAATCCCTTAAAGAATGCGTAAAAGTAGACCACCAGCAGGATCTACTCTTAAGTTTTGTAACATTAGCTACTTGATTGTTACTCTGGCAATGACATACATGATATCTGCAATAGCTTTAAAGCGAACTACCCAGATGAAGTTTAATTAGCATTCTTATAGAAAGCTTCTCATTCCTACAGTATTTAGTTCACAGATCCCGTAGGTAAAGAAAGGTATCGCCTGTTAACTTGGGGCCAATTTACTATACTCCACCAATTATTCAAATATTCTGCGCGACGGTTGCGATATTTTAGGTAATAGGCGTGTTCCCACAGATCGTTACCCATAATTGGATATAAACCGTCCATAATCGGGTTATCCTGATTTGCTGTGGTAACAATCTGGAGTTGATTTTGAGGATTGCGGACTAGCCAAACCCAACCACTACCGAAGCGAGAAGTACCTGCTGCGTTAAACTGTTTTTTAAAGGCATCAAAACTGCCAAAAGTTTGGTTAATTTGTTGAGCGATCGCTCCTGATGGTTGTCCACCACCTTCGGGACTCATAAGTTGCCAAAAAATCGTATGGTTGAGATGACCGCCACCGTTATTACGTACTTTTGTCCGAATATTTTCAGGTACGCTGTTCAAATCCACTATTAACGCTTCAACACTTCTCTTTTGTAAATTTGGATACTGCTTCAATGCATCATTTAAGTTCTTGACATAGCTAGCATGGTGTGTATCATGATGCAATTTCATTGTTTCAGCATCAATAGCTTTTGTTAGCGATCCATTACTATAAGGCAATGGTGGTAGCGTCGCGGGGAAAGCACTTAATGACCTATTGGGATAAGCTACAGACGCAAAAGACTTAGCAGCCGTTAGTATTGATGTGGAAGATTCTGCTTCAGCTATTAGTACTGGTTTATAAGAAACTATTAAAATTGTCAGCACAATTGTTGTGAAGAAAAAAACTATCGTTTTTCGCCAATGTTTTATCATAAATTCTAGCCTCAAAGTCAATATTATTTATTTAGCTTGTCATCTGAATCATATACTGTTGTTTCGCAGCACACTCAAGCCAAATAATAATCTTATCTTGGCTGGCAAGTTTTCGAGCAAACATATTCAAGATAATACAATTAGTCAATGCCAATGTATGGGGTTATTTGACGCATTATAAAAGCCCCACTTCAGCGAGAAACCTTTACTAGATAAGCTGCACCAACAATAATTAATCGCGCGCTTTGTAATAAAAATAACTTAAAATTTTATTTTTGAAAAAACTTAGCCCATATAAAAGAGTTTTATCAACCGTTAATTATTGCCTATTTCCTGCCTAAACTATAGGGTTACTATTTGATTTTTGAAAAGATACCTAGGGGAGCCAGTCGCGTGGGCGGGTTTCCCGACTTGAGCTACTTCGTAGCGGTAGCGACGCAGGAGCGTCACTGGCGTTGCGTTAGCGACAGCGTAACGCGCCAAAGCCTTAAGAGTGGTGCGTTACGGCTTACGCCTAACACACCCTACTGGACTGACACAGCTAAAATAGTGCAATAGATATGCCAAGGTG
>NZ_JAVRCP020000064.1:0-25238 GCF_034530675.2 Nostoc sp. DedVER02 | reverse complement strand
AGTTTGAATCTACCTTTTTTGGCTGGAAACTCGCTCTAGGACTACTTGTGTGTACACCGTAGACCTGCGGGGAGGGGTGCAATGAGTGTAGAAATCGTAACTAATTATCCGAATTTGATATCAAAAGTCAATATTGGCTAAACCATAGCTATCCGCTAATAGAGTTGGATTCTGAACGAAAAAATGAATGAATCGAGGCACTCAGCACTCCTGAATCCTTTTCTTTGATTCCCTAGACAAGAGAATATGTTATTCGATTTGGTAAATGTGATAGTAAATTTATTGAACGCGCGTAAAACCTCACCCACAAGTGTCTGTGGATGTAAGCGCAGTTAATTGAAGGGGTTCGATACCCCTTCAATTAATACTCTCTTTTCGGGTAAGGGAGTCACCCCGTTGCTTTTGAATCTCAATGTATTGTTTCACCGCTTCTTCTGAGACACTAGAGACGCAGAGTGCAATACCTCTAAACAAAGTTCTCCGTATCCCTATCTCTTTGTATCCTTTAAAAGCTCCCATCACATTGGCAATCAGTATGTCACAGACTCCCGATGCTCCATCATCTTCCTCAACTCTGCGGGCAATCGCCCAAACCTTTCGCCTTACAGGTTGGATTAGCTTCTGGATTCAGCTAGTACTAGGCGTTGTTTCTAGCATAATTGTGTTGCTATTCGCCATTTTTAATCAAAGAACTGGTAGTCCTAGTAATAATCCTGGAACTGGTTTTGGTGTATTTTTAGCAATTTGTGGACTGGTTATTTTGGGTGGAGGTATTTATTTAGCTTACCGTTACACTCGAATTGGCAAGCAATTGGAATCCTCTAATCCCAGCAACCGCCCTCGCAAAAGCGAGACTGTGCAAGTATTACGCTTAGGGCTGTGGGTGAATTTAGGGGGGACGCTGGTGACTCTTTTGGGGGCGCAGGCGATCGTTGGTACACTGGTAGCAAGATCCATATCTCCTCAAGCGATAACTACACAATTTTTTGATCCTACCCGCATTATTAGCGGTCTAGATATGCTTGTGGTACAGGCAAATACCAACACTGTATCAGCCCATTTTGCAGGGGTTATAGCGTCACTTTGGCTACTCAATCGCATTAACCGACCTTAGTATGAGTTCCGAAGAAATTATCATATTTTTCCGAAACAGACAAAACTGGGTGTGAAGACAACTACATAATCCTTGAAAGAATATCCAGTAGAGTACGGCACTGTGTAAATGAGTTATCCATTTCAAATCAATGAAGTGCTTGCGGTATAAGTATTACCACTTAACTTAGCGAGTCGTGATAGCAGTACACTACGCAGAGAAATATCTCTTTATATGTACCGTTGTGATTAAGAATTTTGCCAAGCTGTACTAACAAGCGATCGCAAAACTAGCACGAGGATGGTATGTACCTTTTTTATAAGTCTAAAAACTATGAAAAATCAAACAGCACAGAAATTTAATCAAGACGCATGGAGATTTGGCGTACAGGTTTTCTTTAGTACCATCGTGTTGGGGCTGTGCATTTTCAAGCTTGGCTCGCCAGGGGAGGATAAGAATATTGCCCTTTACTGGGGTGGCTTATCAAGTGTACTTGCATACTGGTTGCCTTCACCTGGACAACTTAGAGACGATAAGGAACCACAGAGTATCACTCAAAGGACTTTTGCAGCTGCCGATCGCAATAATGGTAATGGTCAGAGTCTGGCTCAGGTTACTGAAACAAGAGTGACTCAGGATACAAATTAATGATTGCTTAAAGGCATTATATGGTTTCTTAGTCGTAGTAGTGATGCTAGGGTAAAATCTTGATTTTAGAGATTGAGACTGAATTTTTGCAATAAACTTTGTTTTTCCAGTCACAGCAAACCAAAATTACTATATGCTAAATGCTTAATGTGTTAACTGTATTGACAGGAAGATTTTAGGCTAGAAACTGAGAAAAATCTGTGCTGGATATCAAGCAAATACGGGAAAATCCGCAATTAGTTCAAGAACGATTAGATAGTCGTAGTGGTAAATACGACATTGAACCGATTCTACAGTTAGATCGGCAACAACGAGAACTTGAGGGAAGGCGCAGTCAACTCCAAGCTCGTAGCAATGAAATAGGTAAAATTGTCGGGCAAAAGATTAAATCTGGGATCAATCCTCAAGACCCAGAAATTCAAGCTTTGCGCGATGAGGGTAACTCTGTTAAAGCGACGTTGAGCGAACTGGAACCCCAGGAAAAAGACCTCAAAGCTCAAATCGCTCAACTTGTGTTGGCACTTCCCAACTTACCAAGCGACTCTACACCCCTTGGGAAAAATGAGGAAGATAATGTAGAAGTGCGCCGTTGGGGTGATGAGTATATTCCCCAAAATCCGAATATTATTCCTCATTGGGAAATAGGTGAAAAGCTAGGTATTCTCAATGTTGAACGGGCTGTAAAAGTTGCTCAAAGTCGCTTTGTGGCTTTGGTTGGTGCTGGTGCAGGATTGGAGAGAGCATTAATCCAATTTATGCTGACTCTCCATACTCAAGCTGGGTATGTAGAAGTTAGTCCACCTCTGTTAGTTAATACCGAGTCCTTGACAGCGACCGGTCAGTTACCCAAGTTTGCGGAAGAAAGCTTTAAATGCGCTGATGATGATTTGTGGCTGATTCCGACGGCGGAAGTTCCGGTTACAAATCTCTACCGAGGTGAAATTCTTGCTGCTGAAGATTTGCCTATTTACCACTGCGCTTTTACTCCCTGTTTTCGCCGCGAAGCTGGTAGTTATGGACGCGATATGCGGGGATTAATTCGCCTGCATCAGTTTAATAAAGTGGAAATGGTGAAATTTGTTGAACCTAGTACATCTTTTGATGAACTGGAAAAATTGGTTGGGAGTGCAGAAGCAATTTTACAGGCGTTGCGGTTACCTTATCGAGTAGTAAATTTAAGTACTGGAGATTTGGGATTTGCCTCTACCAAAACTTATGATTTAGAGGTTTGGTTGCCCTCTTCTGGCAAATACCGCGAAATTTCTAGCTGTTCTAATACTATAGATTTCCAGGCGCGACGGGCTGATATTCGCTTCAAGGAGACGGGGAAGAAGGGAACTCAGTTCGTACATACCCTTAATGGTTCGGGTTTGGCGGTGGGACGAACGATGGCAGCAATTTTAGAAAATTATCAGCAACCTGATGGGACGGTGAGGATACCAGAAGCGCTGCAACCTTATTTGGGACGTGAAGTTTTGTAATTAGTCATTGGTCATTTGTCATTTGTATTTTACTAATGCCCAATGCCCAATGCCCAATGCCCCATTCCCAATGCCCAATTAGAATAGAGATAACTATAGCTTAATATTTTCACTAATTTACTCTATGTCAGTTTTAGCAGCGATCGCAGTCTTGGCTGTTTTAATCTTGGTACACGAGTTGGGACATTTTGTTGCAGCACGTTCTCAAGGCATTCTCGTTAACCGTTTTTCTTTGGGTTTTGGCCCAGTTCTTTTGAAGTACCAAGGTTCACAAACCGAATATGCTGTCCGCGCCTTTCCCTTGGGCGGGTTTGTGGGCTTTCCCGATGATGACCCCGATAGTGATGTTCCACCCAATGACCCAAATTTGCTGCGTAACCGTCCAGTTTTAGACAGAGCGATTGTCATCAGCGCTGGTGTAATTGCAAATTTAATATTTGCCTACTTGGTGTTGGCTCTGCAATTGGGTATCGTCGGCATTCCCAAGGAATTAAACTATAAAGCTGGTGTCATTGTCCAGCCTGTTAATCAAGAATCCATCGCCTATCAAGCAGGTATTCGAGAAGGAGATATTATTCTGGCTGTTAACGGTCAGGAACTCCCAGCTTCTGATGAATCAACTCCTTTGCTGACCAAAGAAATTCAAACTCATCCCAATCAGCAAATCGAACTGAAAATCCAGCGTGAAAATCAACAACAATCTATAAAATTAACACCAAAACTAGGAGCCGATGGCAAAGGTGTCGTTGGGGTGGCACTTAGTCCAAATGCTACAGCAATTTATCGCCGTCCTAATAGTCCTTTTGAAATTTTCGGTCTTGCTGCTAATAGATTTCAACAATTATTTGTTGGGACACTAAGCGGTTTTGGCCAGTTGATTACCAACTTTCAACAAACTGCTGGGCAAGTTTCTGGGCCAGTTAATATTGTCAAAATTGGTGCAAAATTAGCTGAAGACAATACTGTAAATCTGTTGTCTTTTGCGGCAATTATCAGCATTAACTTGGCTATTATCAATATTTTGCCTTTACCCGCCTTAGATGGCGGACAATTGGCTTTTCTGCTGATTGAAGGTTTGCGCGGGAAGCCTGTTCCGGCTCGGATTCAAGAAGGTGTAATGCAAACTGGCTTAGTGTTACTCTTAGGCTTAGGAATTTTTCTGATCGTCAAAGAAACTACTCAATTAACTAGCCAATTGGAGTGGGTACAAAAATTATTCCAGTGAGTACTACGCGCAAATCGTTATCTAAAAAGAAGCGATCGCTAGAAATTTTAGCTCGTTTGAAGCGTCTTTATCCAGATGCTACTTGCTCTTTGAACTACTCAACACCAGTACAATTGCTGGTGGCAACGATTCTGTCGGCTCAATGTACTGATGAGCGGGTGAATAAAGTTACACCAGCTTTATTTAGTAAGTTTCCTGATGCTGAGAGTTTAGCGATCGCTGACTTGGTAGAATTAGAAAATTTGGTGCGTTCAACCGGATTTTATCGCAATAAAGCTAAAAACATTCAAGCCGCCTGTCGGATGATTGTTAACGAGTTTGACTCTGTTGTGCCAAACCAAATGGAACAGTTATTAAAGCTTCCAGGCGTGGCGCGAAAGACAGCAAATGTAGTTTTGGCTCATGCTTATGGCATTAATGCTGGCGTGACGGTAGATACTCACGTCAAGCGCCTGTCCGAACGTCTGGGTTTAACTGAAGCAAAAGACCCCGTTCGGATTGAGCAAGATTTAATGGGTTTATTACCTCAGCCTGATTGGGAAAATTGGTCAATTCGGTTGATTTATCACGGTCGTGCTATTTGTAAAGCCCGCTCTCCCGTCTGTGTTGCTTGTGAGCTTGCCGATTTATGCCCTGTAGCCAATAAGCCAGTAGTTGTAGGTTAAGCGACATAAGTAACGCCAGAATTGATGGAGAGACTGTAGAATGGAAAACGGTGTCTTTAAATAAGTTAGAGAATATATGGCAAAAAAGAGCATGATTGAGCGCGAGAAAAAGCGCACCAAGTTGATAGAAAAGTATGCTGACAAGCGGGAAGCCCTTTTGGATGAGTTCAGAAGTGCAGCATCTCCTTTGGATAAGTTGGAAATCCACCGCAAGATTCAACAGCTACCCCGGAATAGTGCGCCCACCCGCCACCGCAACCGTTGCTGGTTGACTGGTCGTTCTAGAGGCGTTTACCGCGATTTTGGGTTGTCTCGGAACGTGCTGAGAGAATGGGCGCATGAAGGTCTATTGCCTGGAGTTGTTAAGTCTAGCTGGTAGTCATTGGTCATTGGTCATTAGTCATTAGTCATTTGCAAAGGACAAAGGACAAAGGACAAATGACAAATGACAAAAATTATTGACCGCAACACTTATCAATTCCCAGACTTTCTAAGAGTAGATCGCTGACGGCGTTAGCGATCGCAAACTCTCCGTAAAAGCTATTGGAAAAATCATAGGACTGCATCTCTGTGACAATGGCAATTACCAGAGAACCAAGGTCATTTTCTCCTTCCATCCGTTGACGCACAAAAATCTGTGCTGCTCGTTGGGCAATATTTTGGTTTACTGCTTCGGGGATAAATTCTGTATCTAGCCACCGTTGTAAACGCTCTTTTAACCATTCACCTTCGAGCAACGGATTTTCAGGTGGTGGTAGGGTGATGGGTGGAATTGGTTGAGTCATTTTTTTTAAACGCAGAGGGACGCAAAGGGAAACGCAGAGGAATGCTGAGGTTGACTGATAGCATCAAATTGCGTTTCTAAGAGTGTTTTTTATATTTATTTATGCAATATGATATCGCCGCTATTGTTGAAGGTTATGCACAAGGCTATTTTCTCATGGCTGATGAGCGCGATCGCCTGAGTTGGTACGGAAGTCGCGATCGGACTTTTATTCCTTTGGATGAACGGTTTCGCTATCCCAAGTCTTTGCAACGCGTCATCAATCAAGAGCGTTTTAGTGTAGCGATTAATCGGGATTTCCAAGCTGTGGTAGCTGGATGTGCTAACCGCGAAACAACTTGGATTTCACCGGAATTACAAAAGATTTACTGGCTACTTTACCAAAGTGGTTATGCTTTTAGTTTTGAAACTTGGCAAGGTGACGAATTAGCTGGGGGAATTTTAGGAATTGTTATTGGCGGCGCTTTCATTGGCGAGTCGATGTTTTACCGCATTCCCGAAGGTTCAAAGGTAGCGATGGTCAAGTTGGTAGAAAGGTTACGTCAGAAGAAATTTGTATTTTTCGATGCCCAAATGATGAATCCCCATTTGGAGAGGTTTGGCGCTTATCGAGTTGAGGATGAAGAATATCAAGTTTTACTCAAGCAAGCGTTGCAACGTGATTGTAACTTAGTATAAAGAATGACAATATTTTTAATATTGAAGCAGTGGTTTGATTGATGGTTTCCATTGTTATTAAACATGGATGGTTTCATCAAATTCTTGGGCAATGTGCCCAGAATGGTGGGTTTGTTTTTATTGCGCTATTGGGTGATTTAGGTAGCGAACTAGAAATTATCTCATATCAGAGGGCTGGAGAAGATTCAAGATTTCCTCTGTCGAAATATATTGAGGGACAATCTGTAAGTATTGAAATAATAGTCTCTCTATTATTTTAACAATTAGCTGTAGTGGAAGGTATTCATTCTTTAGCTCTAATTTAATTTAATTGCATATCACTTGTGAAGCAATTAGATCGCTGCGACATATACTTGGCGCTGTGACTTTTGATTGACATAAAACGTGATTAATTTAGATACTAATACCACAGTTAGATTTATTGCTGAGGGTTGTCCTATTCGTTATCAACTACTAGCTTTCGTTAACAAGCAACAAGCGCTCGTAGCCTGTGATAGACTAAGCAAAAAAACACCATACCATATATAGTTCAATATTTGTATCATTCTATAGATAGTAGAAATAACAATTTTACAAAGTTATTATTCAGCCTGTTAATGCCTGAAAAACGTGTATGTTCCCTGGAATAATATCCAGGGTCTTTTTTTATAAAAACTTAGATAATTAGAAAAATACTAAAAACAAAGACGATAGCCAGCCTCTTGGAGTCATGTTTTAAGAGAAATCACTAGAATATAAGCTTTTATAAAAAATTTGTGTACATTTTCTCAAAAGATGAACTAAAGTTAACATAATTTTAAATTAACTAGAGATGGTTAAAACTTGTATATCTAGAGGTTTAGCTTGCAGCTAAATCTTTTTTAATAAGTAAACAGTAGATGTAATACCAGATTTCAGAATATTTGTACACAGCCTATAGAAAGATGAACTAAAGTAAGAGATCGGTCTAAATTAATTTTGGTGTAGTAAATGCTTGGTATTTATAGAGGCTTGGATTAACCAAGCCTTTTATTATGACTGATGGGGTAATTTTATATCAGTCTTCAGGATATTGGGCTACAGTCTATAGTTTGGTGCAAGCTTTAGCCGCAAAATATAAAACTAGGATGCATCCTGTACCTGCGATCGCTTATTTTTGAGGATACAACGAATTTAAAAATACACCCTAGTACCCAATGACCAATGCCCAATATTGATTTCACCCAAAAGTTGCAAGGTTTAATGCAACGGGTAGGTATTTCTAGTTTTAAAGCACTAAGTCGTACTGCTGGTGTCTCAGAACGTCAAATTTTGCGGTTACGACAAGGAAAGTTAGAGCAGATGCGGGTAGATGTACTACTTAAACTTTCGCTAGTATTACAAATGCCATTGAGTGAATTAGTCGTAACTTTTTCAACCGGAGAGTTTTTACAGGATAAAACAGCCTCCACTCAGGAATTATTGCAAGAAATTGCAGATTTAAAAAAAGAGTACCAGCGATCGCAACTTCAACTAGAACAGCAGCGAGAGATATTAGTACAAGAATTACAGCAGTCAACTTTACAATTGCTGGAGTCTTTGTTATTACAATGGCCAACAGCAGCACAGAAAGCCCAGGAAAACCCACAGCTAGCAGCAGTGAAAATAGTCCCGTTAGTGCAGAAACCCCTAGAAAAACTTTTACAGGCGTGGGGAGTAGAAGCGATCGCACCTGTGGGAGCAGAATTACCTTATAATCCGCAACTACACCAGTTGATGGAGGGAACTTCACAACCTGGAGAAACAGTCAAGGTGCGCTACACTGGCTACCTTCAAGGTGAGAAGCTACTTTACAGAGCTAAAGTGAGTTCTATTTGAAGGAGTTAGAAATTATGAATGGGGGGAGTTATAAATTTATAACTCTTTACTTTTTGTATTGTCTGTTGAGAAATGATAAATATTGGGAATACTAAAGTAGCAGAGGCGATCGCCTGAGAGAACGTTCTCAGAGAGCGTTGGTGCATTGATATTGTAGTTAGATTGACATCCTGATGCACTAAAACGTTAGTCCAGAGGTGCATTCTTTGAATTATGTAAGTAATTGCACATAAATAAAAAAATATTTGGCAAATAATCGAAAAACAGTAACTTCAGCTTGTAGATAAGTATATCCCTAAATCAATAGCCCTAAATTAATCAGATGTAGGTAAATCAGCTTGAAAAAATCAACCTATGTAACAAGACTAAAATCATCTAACAGCTTAATAATCAGCTATTATAGTCTTTTTACAAATCTCAATATACATATTTTTTTTCGTACTGACTGACTGACTTTTTGATTTATAATTGCCCTTTTTCTAGCTGGAAAAATATATTTAATTAAGCTAACTACGTTTTCTGTAACTACAACAAAAAACATTAAAGTATTTACAATTACTATTTATCAGTACAAATTAATTATCAATACTTACTCAATTTCCAATCTTATATTTTATTTTACAAGCATTTTTAAATGTTCTATGATGGGTATATAATAGCGAAATCAGACCATCATTTACAAAAATCAGCGTGAAATAATTATGAGAGAACAAGTAAAAGTTATTAAGCTTAACGGTAATTTAAACGCTACAACTTCACAAGAATTTCGGCAAAAAATCACTGATATCTTAGAAGTTGGTGCAAAAATAGTGTTAGTTGATTTTAAAGATGTAACATTTATGGATAGTTCAGGTTTGGGAGCTTTAGTATTAGCTTTCAAAACCTTGCGTGCAGCAGACACTAAACTTGTTCTTTGTTCAATTAATGAGCAAGTCAGGATATTATTTGAACTAACTAATATGGATAAAGTATTTGAAATATTTCCTAGTCAAGACGAATTTAATCAGGTTTTAGTATCTAATACTTAATTAATCAAACTTAAGTTCTAGAATAGATAAATCATCATCAAAACCATCTTTGGAGTTAAGAGCGATCAAATAACTCAGTACATGATCGAGTTGGCAATCAACAGGATCTTGTAAGCTAACTAGTAACTGAATAAAACCATCCAGACTCCAAAGAATGCCATCTGATTTCGTGATTTCATAAGCGCCATCACTAAAAATGTAAAGGCTGCTAAATTTTTCAATGTTGCAAAATTCATCAACATATTTTGCTTCTGGAAACATCCCAACGGGCATCCCTGGGGTTTTCAAGAGCTTAATTTCCGACTTCCTGGGAGATGGGCCGGTTATTAAAATTGCTGGTGGATGACCTGCGCTAGCATAAACTAACTGACGATTGATTCGGTTGTAAACTCCGTACCAAATCGTAAAGTATTTGTCGTTTTGATAATTCATCTGAAAAGTATCATTCAAAGCCTTCAACACATCGCTAGGTTGATAGTAATTTAGACTTTTGAGCGCACGAGAACGCAGTAGATTCAGCACTGAAATAGAGGGAAGAGTCGCTTTCAGTCCATGTCCGGCAGTATCGAGTAAGTAAATTGCCAGACAATCGTCATCAAGCCAATAGTAATCGAAACAGTCACCACCAAGTTGTCGTGAGGGAATAAATCGGAAATTTATATTAAAGGGTTCAGTCATAGGAAAAGGCAGCAGCGATCGCACATATTCTGCTGCTTCTGACATTTCTGATTCTAAAAGCAACTTTTGAGCCTGCAAATCTCTACTTAACTGATGTAGGCGTAATCCTGCTCTTACCCTTGCTTGTAATTCATTATGCTCGATAGGTTTGGAAATAAAATCATCAGCACCAGCATCTAGACCTTTGACACAATCGGCAACAGAATCTAAAGATGTTAATAAAATAAAAAATGTAGTGAAAAATTTTGGATCTGCCTTAATGCGGTGACAAACTTCTAGACCAGTCAAACCCGGCATAATCCAATCACAAATAATTAATGCTGGACGGGAAGCTAACGCTTTTTCTATTCCTTCTTCGCCACTACTAGCTGTAACTACTTCATAACCCTGTTTTTCTAACATCCTTTTCAAAAGGAGCTTTATAGAATAATCATCATCAATTATTAGTATTTGAAACATATAAAGCTAGAATAAAAACTTATTAAAAATTTCCTTTAACAATAGAAAATAAAAATGTGTGTGGGCTAATGAATTAATAGTTTATGAGGTTTCCAAATAAATAAAGAAATTATCTAATCTTGTAGGATGAGCAACATCAGGTACTTTGGCTATATATGGGTAAGATACCCACCCCACAAGAAGTAGTCAAGTATTATGGTGGTGCAAGAGGATTAACCCATAAAAGAATAGAACTTTTTAGCTGGTTTAAGTCACGATATGCTTCTTGTTTGAACCATTGCCCTAATGCGTCAAAGGGGGTGAAAGATGTTCCAGTTTGCCATTTAATATCTTGACCTAGAGGTGTTGTGTGAGTTCCTGGTAACGTTTGTGCTGTCACCATATCATCAAAACGTTCTTGTAAGATTTGGGTTAAAGCTGCTGATTGGTCGATAGTGTCATTACTAAATTTTATTAATAAATTGCGCGGGATATTGTAACGCTCTTGGACAAGCTTGTTGGTTTCCAAGGGTGAGGGGGTAAACTCGATTGCAAAAGTAGAATTGAACTGTTCTACTAGGGGGATAGCTTCTTTAGCGGCGTAGTTGTTGAAGGATATTAAAATGTTGCCTGCACGTTCTACTTTAAAAAGGCTACCAATCAGCAAATGAAGTTTACAACCCATACTGTGCCCAAGTCCGTAGATGGGGAAGTAAAGCTTGCGTAATGCTCCAGAATCATGTAGGCGTTCGAGGGTGCGGTCAAAGTTTAACAGCACGGATTTAGCGATCGCAGTATGATCCAATGTATTGACGAAAGGCGTAGCAATTACAACATAGCCTTTATTCGCCAGTTGTTCGAGTAACCAGCGATAAGTGATGTGCGGTGCAGTGGCGACAAATGCACCTCCTAAAAAATGGATGATACCTATGGGATTTCGGGGAATGATTACCCAGTTACCTCTAATTTCTTTCCAGTCCATACCGATAAGCGATCGCTTTCTTGATATTCTTTATGTTAGACCGGGGATCGCAATCGTGGGAAGGATTATGCAAAAAGCCATCAACAATTCGTATATTACGTTATGGTTGTGGTCTAAATCCCCATCCATAACGAAGCGATTTGAAGAGGTATCTTAGTCTGACCTATTTTTCCGTAACGAATTACATTAGCAAGTCTTATCTACGACACGCTATTCGCGTTCGAGCGTCATTACGAATTACGAATTACGAATTACGAATTATTTTAACCCTGAGTCTGTAATCTTTTCATTTCGTCTTGTACATCTAATGCAATCTGTAATGCTTCATTAAGTAACCTTCCATGCTCAGTGGCCTGTTCATTAACTTGCATGGCTGTTAAAGTTGCTAAATTGTTGACGAATAGTTCTGTATTACTAAGGATAAAATTCTTATTTTCTCTTAAAATTCTTTCTGTCTTCAAAGCCCGAACTAAATCGGCTTTTGTTAGTTTAAGCGCTGCAATAACACTCTCTCTTTCCTTTATAAGCACTTCTGGATTCCCAGCTTCTTCTATTTGATCGTTGATATCTATTGCTCTAATAACAGTATTATATCTTTCAACATCGCTTAACAAGATCCGCAGAGAATTTGTCATGTTAAGTTTGACAAGTTTACTTCTACTTCTCCAGACTAAATATAATATTGTTTGCGTCAAACCGCCAATCCATAGGCTTAATATAATTAATAATATCCAAGATGGAATTGTTATCCATGATATAAATATTTTTAGAAAAATATCAAATAAAAGATAACCAAAAACGAATGTAGCAAATCCAATAAAAACTACAGTTGCCCCTTCAGAGCTTTTAATTTTTTGGATATATATTTTTACTAAATTTTGGAGAGTATTTGTAATAATTAAAAGTTGATAGTTGACAGGTAAATTAGTTAGCTTTTGCAGTTCATCCTGACTAATTTCCAAGCCCTGTAAATCATCCCGCACAGCTTTTTAATCCTTGCCAGAATAGTTATTTAATCTAATATAGCAATCAATTTTCTGGAATGTCGGCATTTTGTCTAAACTTTTTTACGCAAATTAATACTTCTAGGCAATGCCAAGCTATATTTTTTGTACAATATGATACTCTTTTGCTCAAATAGTTATTTGTGCTATCGGAATTCGCTTTGATTTCTGTTCGCGCAGCGTGGCATAGCCATACTAATTTAGCTTAAAAGGCAAAAGTTAACGGAAAATAAGAGTAAGGAGAATGAAAAGAAATCAATTACCTATAAATGTAATTAAGATGCAACAGGTTATTGTCCTGGGAAAGAGCTATTTGTAACTATCAAAAATGAATAATAGAAAAAGTCCGCAAAAACGGACTTTTTTGTTGAGTTATAAATAATCGTGTCTCACTCGTTACATTAACTTATCTTTGGAGAAGATTGTTTTTGTTTTGAAATACTACGCTGAGGGTTTAAAAATGGGGGAATAGGACAGTCTAGCGTCATGGCGATCGCTCTGAGCAAATCTGCTTCTGACTGCGTAACTTTGTTGTCTAATAGTACCGTGTGAGCGCAAGCATCTACAATAGCTTGCTTAAGTTTAGGGCTGGCAAGACGAAGGCGCTCAATACTCTTCTTTAGTTCAGTGAAATTACAGGTTAGTGGTATTTCTGGTTTTTCTTGCTCTCCGGCTTTAGGAAGTCGAAAAACTCCAGAACGAAAAGCATAGGCAATGTCCTCAGTGTAAGCATCGGGCTGAGGGTGTCCAATGCGGGCAATTACAGATAGTACTAATAGACAATCTGGCCAAATCTGTTCTATTGAGGTGAATTCTACCGTTGTAGTAGATGTGGGATTTATACTAGGTTGGAGACGATGCCACAGTATTAACTGCAACACGAAATGCCATAGTGATAAACTTCCGGTGGCTACAACTAAACCGTGAAGGCATTTGCACAACCTTTGGCATTCTTTGGCAGAATTTTGGCGTAATACGGGTACTGCCAAATCTACAAGTGGTAAACGAATTTTGGGATCTAACTGGCTAATTTCGCTACTCAATTCCAGAGTTTTGTCTACCAACTCAGCAGGCTGCACCTCTCGTAACCAAGCAATTTGACGTTCTTGGATTTCGATATTTTCAGTATCTAATGCTAGAGCAAAAGCGATCGCCATTGCACTTTGTTGTTCTCGCACGCCCAAGCGCAGAGATTCTGGTAACTGCGATAACAGCCCTTGAGCATGGGCAAAATGCTCTGGTGTAACGCTTCCAACTTGGTTGACTACCTGTTCTGGCGTGGCGCTGGAACCACCAGCAAAGCCCATTGTTAGAGATTCCTGAGAAGGGGAACGCATTTGATTGCGAGATGGCGTTGCTGCCAAATTGCTGACATTCAAACCCCCAACCCGACGGATACGTTCTGCTAAGGGGGGGTGAGTAGAAAACATATCTTCCCAGAAAGAAGGGTTGAGGGCATTGCCAAAAAACATGTGGCTAGAGGCTTCTGCTCCGGGCGAAATCAAGCGTGAATCCATCTGTTGGAGCTTTTGGAAGACTCCAGTAAGTCCGTTTGGGTTGCGGGTGAACTGTACAGCCGAAGCATCAGCAAGAAATTCGCGTTGGCGAGAGACGGCGGCTTTAATCAATCGTCCGCAGAGTAATCCGATACCGCCAATTACCATCAGTGCTAAACCAAAAGCCCAGATAGGCAAACCCTTATCTTCCTTTCCTAAGCGGAAATCACCGCGAATGCGCCACAACAATTCCCCAGTTAAATAAATGAATAAAATCCCATGCAATAGTCCCACCAAACGCAAATTGAGCCGCATATCTCCATTGAGAATATGACTGAATTCGTGGCCGATGACTCCTTGTAGCTCATCCCGGCTCAGGTGTTGCAAAGTTCCACGGGTAACTCCAATTACAGCATCATTGGGGGTAAATCCGGCAGCAAAGGCATTAATCCCGGTTTCTCTTTCAAGGAGATAAACTTCTGGGACAGAAATACCAGAAGCGATCGCCATTTCCTCGACTATATTTAATAGTTGTCGCCCTTGTTCATCTGCCATATCTGGGAGTAAGAGCCTTCCCCCCAACTCCTGAGCAATTACGCTTCCACCTTGACGGAGACAGGCAATTTTATATAAACTTCCGACTGCGATCGCAATTATTGTAATCCCAGCCACGTAGATAAATAACCCTGGATGCCACCAAACACGGGGAGCCATGCGGAACAGAAATAAAGCGGCAATGTAAATCGCCATAATCATAACTGCGATCGACAGGGAAAATAATCCAATTAATTGTTGTGTGTTTTGGCGTGCCCGATCCTGATGTTCAAAGAAATTCATAGATATTTAAAAAGAAATGCGTGGAGCATTTCTCATTTCTGGAGTAGCTTCGGCAAGCAATTCTGCAACAGTAAAGTTAAAAGTATTTGCTACGAGATTGCTGGGGAAAGATTCGCTCTTAGTGTTGTAAAGTGTTACAGCGTCATTAAAAGCCTGACGTGCAAAAGCAATCCGGTTTTCAGTAGAAGATAATTCTTCCATAACCTGAGTCATGCTGCGATCGGCTTTCAATTCTGGATAAGATTCTGAAAGTACCATCAAGCGACTCAACGCACCCGTCAGCGCCCCTTCAGCATTGCCCAACTGTTGCATTGATTGAGGATCGCCGGGATTTTGCGCGGCACGACTGCTAGCATTAATTGCAGAATTCCGGGCAGCAATAACTGCTTCTAAGGTTTCTCGTTCATGTTTCATATAACCTTTCGCAGTTTCCACCAAGTTGGGAATTAAATCATAGCGGCGCTGCAATTGAACATCGATTTGAGAATAAGCATTTTTGTACCGATTGCGATACTTAACTAAATCGTTGTAGCCATTAATGATAATTACAGCAACAATGGCAACTAAAGCAACAGAAAATATTAAAAGCCCCATATTTTTAGGTTATTTCCATTAAGTACTTACTTTATATCCAGCAAAGTTTATGTGGATATAAAGATGAGTCTACTTGTAGGCAGTTGGCTTCGTCGTCTGTAAAATTAGTTACGCAATTGCACTGATATAGATAATTAGTAAGATTTTTTAAATAACCCCAGAAGCACAGAGAACGCGGAGATAAGAGAAATAATTTTCAATAATTCTAAATTTATGTGAATTTTATTCTCTGTGTACTCTGCGTCTCTGCGGTTGATTAAAAATTGTAGTTACCCATGAATATGAATAAAGAGTGAATAACCACTTACAGCAAAAATAAAAAGGATGGCGGCAGGAAAAATTACTACATCCCTGACAATAAATAAAATCCAATCTTTTCTTAATTCCTGTTTAAACTTGAGTTCCCGTAGTTTTCGCTCAAGTTCTATGTCTTCTTCTGACTTCATTTCAGTTGACGTAATGAGTAGATTGTCGTCTTTGCTGGCAATTATTTCTGATAAATCTTTTATATCTGTCATGCTGTTTAAATACCAAGAATTTCAGTTTTAAGATTGTAGTTATGACCATTCTGCTCTGTACGATTTTTCATACGGAATATGCCATTTGATGTAGAGCTTCATTTATCTGTATCAATTCCGTTTCACACCTTCCCAAAAACACATCAGCAATTGAGCAAACACTTTACCCACATTGAAGCTGGCTATATGATGCTCTAAACTCGACCTTAACGCCCCTTTATCAGATCATGAAGAATGATTAAGAAAAACGAGTAGAGACAAACATGATAAAAATACTAGCTGAAAACTTGATGGGAATTGAGGCAGGGTTACAAACTAATTGGGTTTGGCTAAATATCAGCTTGCAGTTTGTTAGCTGGGGACTTTTTTCACTTTTGCTTGCTGAGGTCTTGAGAGACAGCTACCATGCCTTGTGTCACCAAGTCAACTGGCTTGCTAAATGGCACAACAAGCACCATAGCGCCTATCGCCGCGATTTATCGATAGTTTCCCTGAAAATTTACCAAGAATCCCAACTCTATCACGATATTTTAGAGTCGAGTCTACTGCTGGTGGTATTGGTGGTAATTGCCTTAATTGTCCAGCAAACAGGGTTCTGGCTGGGAATAGCTTATGGTTCTACCTTCTTGTATGGCGCATCTGTGCGGTATTTTCAAGGAAAAATTGATACAGATTTCAACCATCTACCCGGCCCTTTAGAGACAATACCATCCATTTGGTGGGTGAATCGGTCTTACCATTGGCGGCATCATTTTGATGATGTCAACGCTTATTACAGTGGTGTGTTTCCCCTAGTTGATAAAATTCTTGGTACAGGACTGTCTCTTAAAGGGAAAACTATCGCTTTAACCGGAGCATCAGGAGCGTTAGGGCAAGCGCTGGCGGCTGAACTTGTCAAAAATAATGCTAAAGTTGTGGCATTAACCACTAATCCAGAAAAATTAGTAGAGCAAGTTGGGATAAAGGTGATTCCTTGGCAGTTGGGTAATGAAGCTGAACTGAGGGATAGTTTAGAAAAAGTAGATATTTTAATTATCAACCACGGAATTAATGTCTACGCCAGCCGTACACCAGAGGCAATCAATTCCTCTTATGAGGTGAACACCTTTTCGGCATTACGGTTGATGGATATATTTGTGACAACTGTAACAGGCCCACAAGCAAAAGCAACCAAGGAAATCTGGGTAAACACTTCTGAAGCTGAGGTTTCTCCAGCGCTGAGTCCGCTTTATGAACTCAGCAAAAGAGCGCTAGGTGATATAGTTACCCTCAAGCGTTTAGATGGAGATTGTGTAATTCGCAAGTTAATTCTTGGCCCATTTAAGAGTCAACTGAATCCTTATGGAGTGATGTCTGCACAGCAAGTAGCTCGTGCTATTGTATTTTTTGCGCGGCGAGACTTCCGAAATATTATTGTGGCAATAAATCCTCTAACCTATCTGCTGTTTCCCTTAAAGGAAACTAGTACGTCGCTATACTATCGAGTCTTCAGCCGGACAGCAAAAAGTTAATGCTTGCCAGATTATAAGCCAGTGACTATTTCAAATAGTTTAGGCTCTTAGACTTGAGAACTTACAACTTTAGTAGAGTACGTTACGCTGTCGCTAACGCACCCTACTAAATTACACTTAATTAAGTAACTGCAAATTCAGTATACTGTCTTATATCGACTGGTTGGAAGGCGAGAACAATTTGATTTTTAGGAATACCAGCGTTAACGAGTTCGTTGGCTATACCGTATTCTGTACCGTCTCTTTGAATCCAGATTTTATCGTTGATAATGTCAATATGAACTAAGCAACCATGCACTCGATGATTATTTTCCCAGCCTAGTGTTAGTAGTAGGTAATGGTTGGCGGTTTGGTCTATAATTAGTTGTCTTTCTAGTTCTCCATAAGCGTATGGTAGTTGAGCATATTCGTTTAATATTTTTTGAATGATTTGGCGATAATTATCTAAGGTATCCATTGCAGTACCACCTCTAGTTTTGAGTCGAAGACAAGTAAACAAAGGCGTTGATTTTCTAATAATATTTTACCAATTGGTTCTTGAAATAGTTCTGAGTAGGTTTCTTGACGAATAGCCAGATACAAGCGGCGGTCAGCTTCTAAGCGAGTAAGAATATCATAATATAAGATATATTGCCCTAAAGCATTTTCTAGGTCAGTGACTGGAGAAGCACCTATAAAGCTTTTAATTTCGACTGCTATTTTCTCTCCGCTTTTTTCGGCGGCTATAAGTTTTTCTGCACCTAAATCAATATATAAATCTCTTGTACCCCATTTGAGAATAAATGGATCTTTGGTGATTTGCCAACTATCTTTTTCTAGGGCATTTCTAACGGCATTATGGTAAATGTCTCTAGCTGGCATAAGGCTAAATTTATATTACAATATATATTATATTAATGTGAAAGAATACGGCACTCTTTTTTGTTTCGCGCAAGGGCATAAAAAAGCGATTAGAAATCGCAGCTACACAAACAAAGTCCACCTTCAGTGGCTAAAAATAAGATTTTAGAACCTGCTAAGGCAAGTCTTGTCTGTATAGCCGCGAATCTTATAAGACTGGTACTATTTTGATAAAGAATTATTAAATTAAAATTTACAAAAAATTGTTGCTGTTTTATTCTTTACTATTATCTGATTAAAAATTATCATCTTAATAATAACCAGGAAGTAAAACGTTTGAGTTTAATAATTACTCTCAAATAGCATTTTTAAACACAAATTGAACAAATGATTAATCAAAAAATTGAAATTTTGCCCCAAATTTACTACACTCATAAAATAGATCACAGAAATAATAGCCCCGAAAAATCACAGTGGACTATAAGCGAACTTCAGGAAAGAAACTGTTTTCAATTGTCATTACAGTCTTGCTTGAATCAATCACCATATATTAGTTGGGGATTATATTTTGAGGATGATCGAGTTGTATATTTAGGAACATCAGCTAGTAATGAACCAGATTTTTATCAATTATTTATTGCTAAATTTATAGATAGTAGTCAAAACAGTAATTGGCATGGATATCCTGCAAATCCTAGTTGCGGAAAAAATCAAGATATTCCTCCAGTAAATATATTACGAGATTGGCAACAACAAAATTATCTTCGTACAACAACTATCCGAAAAATTTCTAAAGGACAAAGATGCAGACTTTAAACATTAAACCGTTGGAAATTGTTATACCAGGTTCATACTATGATAGTCAAATTTATGATGGTAAACTTTATCTTTGGAAAAATGATGGGTCTATCACAACTTTAAATTGGAATAAACTAATAGAAAACATTAATGTAAATGAAAATTTGAAACTTGTACTAAAATTTTCAGTGCAGTATGGAGATAATCTATATAATAACGTGTTATTTCAAGATTCAGACATAAAAGATTTAATCCTTAAAAAATTTCAAGAATTAGTAGAGAATTCAATAGAAATTTCATACCCTGATTTATCAAAATTGATTGTTAGTGAACAGAATAATCCTCTACCTTTCCCTCATGCTGATAGTTCGATACACTATAAAACTGTGTATGTTGGTAGCCAAAGCGGTGTTTCTTCATCCAAGTGCGCTTATAGCAGAAGTAAATCACTAAACCCTGTCGCAGATAAGTTGTGTGATGTACCCGTTGTCAGTCTTTCAGCATCTCATTTAACATTAGCTCTTGCTGCTGGAAGTGAGGGACTATTTGATTATTATATAGGAAAAAATCCTTCTCAAAAGCGTAATGAACCTCGTTTGATTTTGGGACAACACTCAAACTTTGTACGCTGGTTGTATCCCAGTATCTTTAGTTCTTCGTATTTTAACGAAGGTTATTTTGCTGATTTTAAAGCTAGTAAGAAACGTAAGTCTATAAAAAAAGGCTATAAAAGGCAAGAACCACAGCTAATTCCATTAAATATTTTAGATACAGATACCGATGAAAATCCGGTTTCAATAGCTTCTTTAGAGATTGGTGAAACGCAAATAACTAACAGAGACTTTCAAAAATCATTTTCATCTAGTGAAATATTTACAAATAGGGATAATAATAATTCATCAATATTTACCTGGGGAACCCATGATAAAATTTGTTTACTAACAGAGAAATATATAAATTTAGTGAAATTCCATCCGAAAGGCAAGGAACAACAAGATAAATTTATTAGCCTTGGTTCTATAGAGTCTAAAGAATTACTAGATGATCTGATAAGTGCCGATAGCTCTTTTTTTGGAATAGTTTTAGAAAAAGAAGATGGAATATTAGTTATTACAAGTCTACTTGAATACATTCATTTCCCTGGGGAACCTGTCAACTGGAGACTTTTCCCAAAGTCTAAAAATTATACTAATCAGCTTCATATTATTTATGAAGATCGCCTTTGTATTTATTCTTTTAACCATGATTTTTTTGTAGATCAAGAAAATAAAAAAATAGGGATCAGCTTTGGTGCAAGCTGAGAAACAATTTCATTTTTGAATATTTCCTCTAAGATAAATTTTTAATTGAAATAGACAGAACGAAAATGTTTTAATTCTACTCTCTATTGATAATTTATATCTCCCATACAAAAAAAAGGGATAAGCTTTTTGCCTATCCCCAAAAAAATCAACTAATCAATGTATCAAGTTCCACTTGTCCAAGAATTGATGTACTCAATTTGATCGGCAGTTAAGCTATCAATCGTAATTCCAATAGCTTGCAACTTCAACCGAGCAATTTCTTGATCGACTTCAACAGGAATTGAGTGCAAACCAGGTTGCAACTTACCTTTATTCTTCACCAGGTATTCACAAGCCAAAGCTTGGTTTGCAAAACTCATATCCATTACCGCGCTGGGGTGTCCTTCAGCCGCAGCTAGGTTAATCAAGCGTCCTTGTCCAAGAACGACAACTGATTTACCATTTTTCAATTTATACTCTTCGGTGAAAGGACGAACTTCTTTGACTTCTTTAGCTTGTGCAGCTAAGTATTTCAAATCAAGTTCTAAGTCAAAGTGACCGGAGTTACAAACGATCGCACCGTCTTTCATGACATCGAAGTGTTCACCACGAACGACGTGCTTGTTACCAGTCACAGTGATAAAGATATCACCTTCAGGTGCAGCTTTAGCCATTGGCAGGACGCGGAAGCCATCCATTACGGCTTCAATTGCCTTGATGGGGTCGATTTCAGTAACGATGACGTTAGCACCCATCCCACGGGCGCGGAGGGCTGTACCTTTACCACACCAGCCATAACCGACGACAACAACGTTCTTTCCAGCCAACAAAATGTTTGTGGCGCGGATAATGCCATCTAGGGTTGATTGCCCAGTACCATAGCGATTATCAAAGAAGTGTTTGGTATCAGCGTCGTTGACGTTGACTGCGGGGAAGGTGAGAACGCCTTCTCTAAACATGGCGCGTAAACGCACGATACCGGTGGTGGTTTCTTCGGTACTACCAATCAAATCGGCAATTTGGTGTTGGCGTTCTTGTACCAGAGTTGCAACCACATCGCTACCGTCATCAACAATAATGTTGGGGCGATGATCTAAAGCTATTTGAACGTGGCGGTTATAAGTTGCGTTATCTTCGCCTTTTTGAGCAAAGACGGGAATTTCATGATCGGCGACGAGGCTAGCTGCTACGTCATCTTGCGTTGATAAGGGGTTACTAGCAATTAAAAGCGCGTCTGCACCACCGGCTTTCAGAGCGATCGCCAAATGTGCTGTTTCTGTTGTAATGTGGGCGCAAGCTACAAGGCGTAAACCAGCAAAAGGCTTTTCGATCGCAAAGCGATCGCGGATTTGCTTCAAAACTGGCATTTCACGTCCAGCCCATTCAATGCGCTGTCTACCCAAGGCAGCTAGGCCGAGGTCTTTAACCTCGTGCTTTAATCGGGAAGAAATTGCGGTCATCAAAAGTTACCTCAAAAAATAAAAAAAGCTACGTAAAATTTACGCACTCTACTAGGTTATTCTACTACTGGCGATTTTTGCTTGTATGGAAGCAAATCACTAGTCAATAGTCCTCAAAACTAGCTTGACGTTTGATCAGCATAATGTCAACTTCCTCCCCAGGTTCTTTCTTTTTGTTTTATCTTTGGAAAAAGTCAGACCTTTTAACCTTTGCCTCCTGATTTTAAGTACATCGTCATCTATCTAAAGATATAAAATAAAGAAAAAAACATCAAAATTTCATCGTCTCAAAGCAAAACCTCAACTTTAGATAGGTACATCTACCCAAAATCATTACGCAGGATAGTTAAAGTAATGATTAATAGATTTTACTCAAGGAGGTGTTTGAGTGCGCTTTCAATTTTTGGCGATCGCTAGTTCAATGGCCATAGCTGTTGTATCTGTGCCAAAAGCCACAGCCCAGATTCCTTTGTTACCGCAGCTGCTACCATCTCCCAGCAGTGTCAGTAATGATTCAAACAATCGGCTTGTTACAGGCTGGATTTATTTAGATGGTCGTCGGTTATTTCAGATAGCCGCATCAAGAAGCAACTTTCCTGAGCGTTCAGAAGATATCCAAAAGAAGTTGGAGAAAATTGCCCAAAATTACTTTCAGGCACCAGCAAAAACTCCAGTCAAGGTAGATATTCGGGAAGTAAACCAATTACCAGTAATTTATGTCAACGACCAATATTTAATGACCGTCACTTCTGAGGATGCTGGATTGCGAGAGGTAGATATATCGACATCGGCAAATCAAGTCAAAGAATCGTTACAAGAAGACTTGCAACAAGCAAAGCAAGAAAGACAAACTCAATCCTTAATCGCTCAAGGTAAAATTGCTGCCGGCACAGGAGTAGCAATGATTATCATGAGTTGGGGAGTATATAGTTGGCAACAGCGTTCCAAAAAATATTTAGCACAACCTATTGACTCCCAATCCCACAGATGGCCGCTAAACTCCCCAATTTCACCAGCAGCCGCTCAACCACTTACAACGCAACTGAATCAACAGGAACATAGACATATTCAAGAAGTCAAAAGACGATTGTTTCAGCTAACTCAAGCCGGAATTTGGGGAGGTGGAAGTTTCTTTATCTTGGGTTTATTTCCCTACACACGACAATTTCAGGTAGGGATTCTCACAGCTGCCCAATTTCCTTTGCGATTAGGTATTGTGTTCTTGGGAACTTACGTAGCAATCCGTCTCATTTATGCCCTTATTGACCGCTTTACCACCACTCTGATCAGCAGTGGTGCTTTATTGACTCCAGAAAGTTCTGAACGGCTGCAACTGCGAGTTTCTACATTTTCTGGCGTGACTAAAAGCATCGCTACTGTTATCTGCGTAGGGGTAGGCTTCTTGTTAGCGCTGCTGTCATTGGGGATAGATATCGTTCCGTTGCTAGCAGGTGCGAGTTTAGTTGGTGTTGCAGTGTCTCTAGCTTCGCAAAACTTAATTAAAGATGCGATTAATGGTTTCTTGATTATTTTAGAAGACCAGTACGCTTTAGGCGATGTGATTAATGTGGGGAATGTGGGAGGCTTAGTAGAAAATCTAAATCTGCGGATGACCCAGGTGCGGGATTCTGAAGGGCGCTTGATCACGATTCCCAATGGTGAAGTTAAAGTTGTTGCCAATCTTTCTAGCCGTTGGTCACGAGCCGATTTAACGATCCCCATCGCCTACCAAGCCGATATTGAAAAAGCTTTGAAGTTGATTGAAAGTATTGGCTTTGAAATGGATAAAGATCCGCAATGGGAGCGTCAAATTTTGGAAACACCGCAAGTTTTGGGAATAGATCAATTTGGCGATCGCGGTTTGATTATTCGTGTATGGATTAAAACACAGCCCCTCAAACAATGGGATGTAGCACGGGAGTTTCGCCGCCGTCTGAAAGTTGCTCTAGACAAAGCTGGAATTTCCATTTCTGTGCCTCAACAAGCGATTTGGGTCAATGAAGATCAGTTAAATTTTCAGGAGAATGGCAAAGCTAATTAGAAATTTGGATTAATTACTGCATTTTTCAGTTGCCTGATTTTTAGGGGCATTTTTATGTGCCTCTAAATCCGTGTAATTTTGCATATTGATAAATTTGGAATTCAAAAATATGGAGTGTTGTGAAATGAAACAGCCCTGCTAAAAAAGGGGGTTTTTCTTTAAGACTGGTATGGATATTCTCTAATCGTGGCTGCTAATGAGTAAAATCGTTGTGAATCCTCAGATCATTACTAATAAATATCCCAAATGCGAGAACTTTACCCAGCAATAGAGCCTTACCAAGAAGGCAATTTACAGGTTTCTGACCTTCATAGCATTCATTTTGAAGAGTCAGGAAACCCGCAAGGTAAACCCATCGTTTTGCTGCATGGCGGCCCTGGTGGTGGATGTCCACCTTTTTATCGACAATATTTCCACCCAGAAAAATGGCGAATAGTGATGTTTGATCAGCGTGGTTGTGGTAAAAGTACACCCCATGCTGAATTACGCGAAAACACCACTTGGGATTTAGTTAGTGATATCGAAAAACTGCGCCAACATTTAGGTATAGAAAAGTGGGCGGTTTTCGGTGGTAGTTGGGGTAGCACTTTATCATTAGCCTACAGTCAAACCCATCCCTCTCGATGCGCGGCGCTAATTCTGCGTGGGATCTTTATGCTGAGACAAAAAGAGTTGCGCTGGTTCTACCAAGAGGGTGCTAGCTATATTTTTCCTGATGCTTGGGAAGAATATCTCAAACCAATTCCCATAGATGAACGTGACGATTTAATCGCAGCATATTACAAACGCTTGACCAATCCAGATTTAGAAATTCAATTAACAGCAGCGCGTGCTTGGTCAATTTGGGAAGCTAGTACCAGTAGACTTTTCTTCGATCCAGAACTGATGCAAAAATTTGGCGAGAGTGAATTTGCTTCCGCTTTCGCTCGGATTGAATGCCATTACTTTATGAATAAGGGATTTTTGGAAACAGAAGATCAATTACTCTTAAATGTAGACCGTATCCGCCATATTCCGGCTGTAATTGTTCAGGGACGCTATGATGTAGTCTGCCCAATGATATCAGCTTGGGAATTACATCGTGCTTGGCCAGAAGCGGAATTTATAGTGATTCCTGATGCCGGACATTCGATGAGTGAACCAGGAATTCGTAGTGCTTTGATTGAAGCAACAGATAATATTTAATTCAGTTGAATATTTAGATTTCTATAGCGTTTCCCAATCATATAAAGTACATCATAGCCCCCTCCCCGCAGGTCTACGGTGTACACACAAGTAGTCCTAGAGCGAGTTTCCAGCCAAAAAAGGTAGATTCAAACT
>NZ_JAVRCP020000063.1:0-25604 GCF_034530675.2 Nostoc sp. DedVER02 | reverse complement strand
AAAAGGGTAAGGGATTTAAACCCTTTCCCCCTTCGCCCTTACCCTTTACCCCGCCAAGTTCCCTTGGCGTACTACTACGTATCTGTCGGCGGGCGTAGCGATCGCAAAACTTTTCGGTCTACTGACATGGCTACGGTATACACACAAGTCTCTTGACCTGTACCTTTGATGCATCGCCCTGCACCTTTGTTGCATTGCCCTGCACCTTTGTTGCATTGCCTTGCAAAAATGAACTTATCTTACGTTACGCAACAACTCTAAAGGACTTGTGTGTACACGGTAGCCCTTATCCCCAGAGGGGGCCCCACCTTCCCCCTTCTCCTTTACTTCGCCAAGTTCCCTTGGCGTACCACTAGCTCGCTTCTGCCGCTTTCTTGATCAGAGTAGCAACGGCATCTGGATGGGAAACCATCACGACATGGGACGCGCCTTTGACAACAACAGTTTCCTTTGAGTTAGCCCGCTTCGCCAGGGAAGCATGCAACGCGGGTGGAATGATCAAGTCACGATCGCCATAAATGAACCAGGATGGGATCGATTTCCATGCAGGTGCAGCACTGGAAGCTTCGTTCAGCGCGGCTTCTGTAACCGGACGCTGAGTGCTAGCCATCAGTTGCGTGTTGTTAGTGGGCACATCCGCAGCAAACGGGGCGCGGAACTTATCCTGTTGAATATAAAGATCTTTGCCGCCATCAGGCAATGTAACTGGCGGCGCGAGGGCTGGTCCAAGCGTGCTGCCTGGATAACGTCCCGAAAGTTCGGCGGTAGTCTCGCCCGCTTCAGGAGCATAGCCAGCAACGTAGACCAGTGCTTTTACGTTTTTGTTACCATTGGCTGCGTTGGTGATTACTGTGCCTCCGTAGGAATGTCCAACCAGCACGATCGAACCTTTGATACCTTTGAGGGCACTAGCAACATAGTCTGCATCATTCTTCACACTCCGTAGGGGATTTGCCACAGCAACAGTTGGATAACCTTTTGCAATCAGTTTGGGCAAGACACCGTTCCAACTGGAAGACTCGGCGAATGCGCCGTGAACGAACACGATCGTGGGCTTATTGGCTTGTGCGTTTGCAGTAGTCATGATGGCTCCGAGAGAGGTCAGTGCAATGGTTCCTAAAAAGAGGATGACAATCAAAAACAGGCGAATGCCTCTCTTGAGGCTGAACGTAGTCATGGTGTGATTTCCTTTGAGTTTGTTGTGTTGGATAGGAATGGATTACAACCGTGATGTGAGAAACTTACTTGATGCGGCATCGTCAAGCAGTCTCCAAGAGCGCGATCATCTTCTGTGCTGCACCTTTAGCAGAAGCGGGGTTCTGCCCGGTGAAAAGATGTCCATCGCCAATGCTGAATGCTTCCCAGGGACCTGTCTTGTGGAAGATTGCACCTTGTTTTGTGAGCGCCGTTTCCAACTCGAAAGGCACATCCTCTTTCGCGTAGTTTTCTTCCTCTTCGTTCGTAAATGAAGTGATATTCTTCCCGTTGAGCAGGAGAGTGCCGTCACTTAGCTTGACGTTTAGTAATGAGGCTGGACCGTGACAAACAGCCCCAACAGGAGCACCCCGCTCGTAGGTTTCTTTCACAACCTGTTTGAGTAGTGGATGATCGGGCATATCCACCATCGGTGCCAAACCGCCAGGCATAAAGATGGCATCGTATTCGCTGACATCTACATCTGAGAGCTTCTTCGCTTTCTGCATCACAGCCCACCCTTTTCCGACCAGGAAAGCCAGGTTGTCAGGGTCGTCAGCAAGATGGAGTGCATCCAGAAACGGCGTATCGCCAGTAAGACTTGCAAAATCAACCTGGTAGTTTGCTCGACTGAATTCAGCAAAAGGATGGGCGACCTCAGGCAGAAAATTTCCTGTCCTGCGGTTGTGTGGACCAATAATGAATGTGTTCGACACGATAATGAGGATCTTCTTCGACATAGTTTCTCCTTAATATGGTTATTTGGTTTGGTTCAGAACAGAGCTTTAAACAAGCTGCTTCACCGCTATCACTTCGCGGCTTTCAAGATGGGGAATGATTGCTTCTGCAACGATGCTTTGATAGTGTTTCGATCGCCTGTGCGCTTCTGCGGCAGCGACATCGGTGTAGTGTTCGCAAAGAATAAGTTCGCTTCGATCGCTTTGGGACTGATAAATCGTGTAGGAAGTGTTGCCTTCCTCCGATCTAGTCTTCTCTGCCAGTTCCGGTAGCAATTTCAGGATGCGAGATGTTTCTGATTCCTTAATTTTCCATTTCACAATCAGGATCTGTTCCATGTGCTTACGACTCCCATGCAAGACAAATGTGTTAATGAGTAGGGGACACGGGGACTGCAATGCCTTTCATTTCTTTGCGTCTTTGCGTCTTGCCCTCACCGCGTCATTCTGACCAACTACCCCAAATGTTGTTTCAGAAATGCCAACGTGCGATCGTGCGCTAGTTCTGCGGCTTCTTTGCGATACGCCGAACTATTGATGCGACTAAACCCGTGTTTTACGCCTTCATAGCGATAGATGGTTATTAAGGGGTTATCTTTTAGTCCTTGCTGGATAGTGGCTTGAGCATCTGGCGAAACATACTCGTCATTTGTACCCATGTGCAATATCAATGGTTTCTGAATATTTGTTGCTTCGGCTAAATTCTTGTCAATATTAACCCCGTAGTAACTGACGTTGGCATCGGCATCGCTACGGGTTGCCATGAAGTATGCCAGTTTGCCACCCAAACAAAAGCCCACACTGCCGACCTTGCCTGTGCTGCTGAGATGTTGCCGTAGAAAAGATAGACTTGCCTTCAGGTCTTCTACGCCATTATCTAAATCAAATGCGGCAAGAAACTCAAAGGCTTTAGCCCAATCTTCCTTACTCTCAGGATCGAGTTCCACACCTGGTTTTAACCGCCAATACAGGTCTGGCACGATTACCAAATAGCCTTCTTTGGCATAATCATCAGCCGTCCGGCGCATATTATCATTGATTCCGAGAACTTCCTGAATCAACACAATCCCTGCACTAGGCTGAGTACTGGGTATTGCTAAATAAGCGCTAAAACTACCACCAGACAGGGCTGGTATGGTTACATTTTGAGTTGTCATCGTTTCGTCTGGGGATGTGGATTGATTGTGTCAATGGTTGTCTGGGCAGCGATCGAGCTTTGCGTTGATTAGGCAGAAATAGGTTGCAGCCGTGATGTGAGAAATTGAGTGATGTAATTTGCGATCGCATTCATGATTTTGTCTCCTTGGTTGTATTTTCACAGGTTTCTTGAGGATATATAGCGGTTCTCACTTGAGTGCAATAATGTGACAATGGTTGTGGCAATGTCTTTAAATGTCTCCCGCTAAATATCTATTTCCATTGCAAAGTGTTTCAAGGGCGTTAGGTCGTTTTCCTTGAGAGGATTTGAGAACTTCCCCTGATATCCAAGTTGGTAATAGCAAGTAGATCGCCCCGTTAATATATGATGTGAAACTTGAGTTCTATATATCTATGGGTGTGAGCGAATCAATGTTATGCAACTAGTAGTACGCCAAGGGAACTTGGCGGGGTAAAGGGTAAAGGCGAAGGGGGAAAGGGTTTAAATCCTTTCCCCTTTTCCCTTTCCCCTTTCCCCTTTCCCCAGCCCTCACTTAGCATTTTTGGGTTGGCAGACTACTAGTACACTGCGGCGTAAGTTTAGGTAGGGTTATGCCGCCAAAAGTTTCCCTTTAAAAGTCCATTGCAAAGGACGAGCTAACTTTTGGTTAAAGTAGTCAATAAAATTCAATATCTGCTGTTTGAGATCCGCTTGAGAAGAAAAACTGCCTCTAGACAAGAGTTTGCGTGTGAGAATACTAAACCAAATTTCAACCTGATTGAGCCAAGAGCAGTGCTTTGGGGTGAAATAAAAAACCACCTTGCTTGTGCTCAGGATTGGCGAGAAACTGGGCGCGGGTACTCATCGACTCAAGGATGCCAGACTTGCCCTTAACACCCAAAGATTACGCTTAACGCCAGTCTTGTTAAAAATTATAAACAAGCCAGTGTTGTAGTATTACACGATTGAGCCATTTCGTGTAATTGGTGGCTATATATATTGATATAACGTTAAGCTTTTTTGGCTTTGAGCCGACAACCGTGTAATTTTGGTTTATTGAGAGTATCTACTCTTGACAAATCTCATTATGACAACGGTAGCACGCAGAAAATATTGATACCCCAATAACGTCATTCCCATAATAAGCGTGATGGATCTCTTCACTTTTCTTAGTCAGACAGACTACACAATAATTGTGAGTTTTTCGGTGAGCGATTGCTACTTGCTTTCTGTACTCTTTAGGATTACCATACCGATCATTCCAGTCTAGTTCACCGAATCGGGAAAACCGAGATTTTCCAGCAGTAGGGTAACGCCTTTTTCGTTTAACTCTGTTCAATAGAACCGAAGGCATGACGGATCACCGCCTCCCCATGTAACGCCTTGGTTCGCTGCAAATCTTCCTCAACCTTCATGGCTTCTTGGGAATATGCCAATTGGTTTTTATACATTTCTGCCAAGGATTGCAACTGTTTGAGCTTATGGCGGGAGAACTTTGTATGTAGCCACTTTTGTGCTTTTAACGTGCCAGCCACTTCTGCTTCATCAAGAACCTGCTTTGCTGTAGTGTAAGCTGGCAATGTGTAGCGATCACTGGCGTTGATTCTGTGATTGGACTGAATTACCTGATGCTGCCGTATGCTGTCTAAGGTGAATGTTGTTATCACCGCCAATTCTCCCAGTGTTTACTGTGCCACCGTTAATCAACCCACTGCCAAACTGGGCATTGCGTAAGTCACTACTGGAGACTTGCTTTGGGTCTTCTGAATCGGGCATGGGTTGGTTTGGGCAGGTTTAAGCGTCATTGTTGTTATGAACATTACTACCTATTTCATCTGTATTAACTATCTCGGCATTCAACTCATCAACTGTCTATTTTATTCTTACTCATCTAAACGCTGTGCGATCGCCTTTGATAATTCGTCAAAATCTGACTCACTGTGAATATCTGGAGTTAGCGTATTCATGTCTTTGAGCAGGTTGGTGAGTTCAGCAATGGTATGACGAATTTGGGTGTATAAATCTATTTCTTCTCTCAAGCCCTGTAAATTAGCAGCAGAAACACCTTTCATCGCTTCGTCTAATTCTCTAATTTGCTCTTCCCAATATTTAATATATTTAATTCTTTCAATCGGTTTATAAATTTGGATATCTGGTAACATAATTGGAAAAATTCGGTCATAAAAAGCACCATTCTTAGCAATTTGCACTAATTCAAACATACAGTTTGGCGATTTTAAATACTTATCACTAATTACAGCAATGACACATTTCCCGCGTCCAATCTTTTCCATGAAAGCTTTGATTAGTCCTTTGTAACCCAAGTCTCGTTTATCTCGAATGATGACAATACCTTTGGATTGTAAAACTTCATCTAAGTGATTGACATAGGTTTCACTATCTCCGCCCCAAGCATAGGAGATGAAGATTTCTTTCTCATTTTTGAGTTTTTCTCTCTCTTGTTCTAGCTGCTTCTGTAACTGTTCTTGTTTATCTACCTGCTTGTTGTGAGGAGAATCAGTAGCTTGCAACTGTTGTTCAATTGCATCCAACTTGTCAACAAGTTCCTTCAGTGTGCGTTCCTCTGACTGAAGCTGTTGTTCATATTGAAACTTGCGAGATACATCGGTTTCAATAACTAACGCTGTTCGTAGATTTGCAACTTTCTGGCTTTGAAGGGTGTAAGCTTTTTCGAGTGAGTCTTTTTCTTGTTGCGATCGCTCTCTTTGATTTTGTGATTGGACTGAATTACCTGATGCCACAGTCTGCTGCCCAAAGTGAATGTTGTAGATATCGCCGCCAATTTGCCTGGCATTTACTGTGCCAGCGTTAATCAACCCGCCGCCAAACTGGGAATTGCGTAAGTCGTTGTTGACTTGCTTTGGGTCTTGTGAGTCGGGCATGGGTTAATTTGGGCAGGTTTAAGCATCTGTGTTATGTATGTTACCACCTATTTGGTCTGCATCAACAGTGTTGGCATCTACTATGCCACTTGCAAACTGCGGATTCTGTATATTGTAGTTAGAAACTTTCCTCGGATTTTCTGCCAGTGCTTTTTGAACTGATCCCTGTTGTTCTACTATGTCAAACAGACGGTTAATTTGTGATTCTTGTCTGGCAATCAGTAAATCTTTATCTTCAAGTCTTGCTTGGTACTGTACTTCTAATGCTTTAGCCGCAAATTCATACCCCTGCATGAACTGATTGTGGATTTTTGCTTTATCTGCATCAGGAGCAACAGTCACTCGAACTACAAGAATGCCATCGCCTTTCTTCTCTATGCTTTGGACATCCAATTGTGCGCCTTGGTTTTCAACTTCTAACTTTTTGAATGAGTAGGCGAAAGCATCCCAGTCAATACGGTTGCGGAAAATAAAGTTAATCGTTTCTAAAGTTTTTTGGAATAAGTTGGTAAACTCTCCCAAAGAAAAGTTTCCGCTATAGGGGCAGCGTTCTTGTTTATCAATACTCAAGTAAATATACTGACAATCAATATTATCTAGTTTTGTAGCTTTGTTAATATGCCAATCTTCCAAACACGCGCCTGTAAGTTTAACTCCCGTTAAATTTGTTCCTAATGCTTGAGTCCTACTCAAACATGCTCCACGCAGATCAGCATTACTAAGGTCTGCATCACTTAAGTCTGCGTTGGTTAGGTCAGATCTAATAAGTTTATGCCTGCTAAGATTGGCTCCAGAGAGAAAAGCTCGTCTAAGTATAGCTCCAGCTAAAGTAGCGTAACTAAGGTTTGCTTCACCAAGCTTAGTATCTCTAAGGTCAGCTCTAACAAGGTTAGAATTTTTAAAGTTAGCATCTTTAACGTTAGCGATAAAAAGGTTAGCATTAAACAGGTTAGTGTCACTAAAATCGGTTTTAACAAGGATAGCTTTAGAAAGGTCAATTTTACTGAAGTTATACTTGCTAAAGTTAGCTTCGCTAAGGTCAGGAATTACATTTGAATTTTTCTTCCTCCACTCATTCCAAACCTCTACCCCTTTGGTCAGTATTGCCAAATGCTCCTCATTCGCCATCACCAGTTACTCCCCTGCTTCCTCTGTAGCAACTGAACTACTCAACATCCTGCCACCCTTCTAAAGTTGCCAAAAGTATATTTACAAGAGGATGATCAACTAATTCCTTCAATGCTTCTGTTCCACCAGCTTTCAATGCACCAATTACCCGCGCTTTCAAAGTGGGATTACTATCGATTTGTTTGAGTGCTTCTGTCACCGCTATCTGTTTTTCTAGTGGAGTGTTAGTAGGGTAACTCTGCCCTAACTGATTGAGAAGCTGCTGAATTTCTGCTGCGGCTTGGGCGAGGTTTTGCTTTTGTTCTGAGTTGTAGTTGGTAATGTTGCCGCCGATTTGATTTGCGGTTACTGTGTCTGCGTTGACTAGACCACCAGCGAATTGAGCGCCTTGTAAGTTGAAGTGAGATTCTTTTTTAGGACTTTGTGACATAGTATCTCCTTGATTACTGTAAGTTTGAGCGTAAAATTTAGGGCTTTGCAGTGCCGTAACCACCATAGTCTCTAAGCTACGAATTCTGCTGTCTTTTTCTGAGATGAGTGCTTGTAATTCCTGTTGTGCTAATGTTTTAAGTTGATTATAAATTTCAAAATATTCTGCACTCAGTTCCGATTTATCAGTCATAGCTGCGGTTTTGGCACGAAGCAAAAATTTATCTTCGCCTCGTACTTCCATTCCTACGATTCGTAAGTTAGCTTCTGGATGATTCTCAGCTAACTGCTTGAAGGAAATTGCGATCGCGCGAGGATCAACACCTTGATTATGGTACAGGTCGAGCGTATCGAAAATAGGCTTGATGAAATCTCCAAACTCTCCCGGAGCAAATACTTCCTTGTGGTTATCTGGTTTGCGTAGTGGGTCAGGGTTCTCTTTTGTCGGCAAGCGCATATAAACATATTCACATTCCACACTATCAAACTTGGTATCATGAGTAATGCCCCAATCTTCAATAAATGCACCCGTAAGAGTCGCGCCTGTAAAGTCGGTTGCGTCTAATTGGGTTTGTATGAGCTTAACTCGGGATAAATCTGCATTTTGGAAATTGGCTTGGCTTAAATCTGCACCAGTGAAATTGGCATCGGCTAAGTTAACTCTTTCTAAATTCACTCCTCGCAGGTCTTGACGAGTAAAGTTCTTGTATTGCCCCTCTCTATCTATCAACCATTGCTGTAGTTGTATATTGCTTAAATAAGTTGTTCCCGGACGTATACAATCAAGTTTTTTCGCTTGATACCAACAGGTATGAGTAAGAATCGCATTTCTAAAATCACTGCTTTTAAGTACCGCTTGTGTAAAATTAGCCTTGGTTAAGTCAGCACCCTGAAAATTTGTGCCTTCTCTGGTGGCAAAAGCAATAGTAATCTTCCAGATCCAGCGAAAACGTTTATCTCCATTTAAAGCCAATTGACCAACATAAGAACCCAAAGCTGCCCCAACCAGTCCTCCAACGACCCCTCCAAACCATGCTCCACCTCTAACCAATTTTCTTAGTAGTCCATCTCCAATTAATGTCGTAGAGAATGCTTCATTACCTGTTACAGATGAATTCAGAGCCACTGCCAAAACGAAAAGCATGGACATCACCCCAGACACAACAATAGCCCCAATCTTAGCCTCTGGTTCATCTACTGCTGCTGCTGGTGCGCCGACAGCTACCACAGCTAAAACAATGGCGACGGCTGCGACTAATTGTACATTTACAGCTATAGGCCCACAAGTAACATTTAAAACTGTACGCACAAAGCAAATAAAGAAGAATGAAGCTACAAAAACAACAAATATACGCGGTTTAAAAGATAGGAAAAAATATGTGGCAAAAGTAATAGCAATACCTGCTGTGAACCCTGATAGCCCTGCTATAAGTAACAATAATAGTAAGAAAACAAATATTCCGTAGCTTTTAAGTCCAGCTTTCGCTTTCTGAAAATTAGCTCCTGTTAAATTAGCCTCAGTAAAATCGCAAGAGCGAATATCTGCACTACTAAAGTTTGCTCCAGCCAAGTCTTGACCTTTGAAAGAACGACCTCTGAGATTTTGACAAGAGAAGTCTTGAGGCATAGCTGGACTGGTAAAAGCGAGGGTTTATGCTTAATACAACTTGAGTATCGGCTTTTACGGACTGTAGCGCAATATTCCGCTTATGGTGAGTAAGTAACGGTGGCGCAAGAGTATGAGGTAATCAAACAAGACTACTGGGGGGAATTGACCACCCAAGAGACTGATTTAATTACCGCACTCCAGAAAGCATCCTCTCAACCAGACACCATTGGTATCGGCTCTATAGTTGCCCACGCCGATCCATATCGTACTTTGTATCTCGAAAGAAGAGAAGTTGTAGAGAATCTGGGAGAAGAAGTAGTGGTGGCTTGGGATTATTGGAAAGAGCAATCGAAAAGGTCAAATATGCGACCTGTAAGAAGGGAAAACTGAATGGAGCTTTATTGCAAATTACTTCATCAGATAGAAGTAAAAACATAGCAAAGCAGATTTAAATTGCATTAATCTCAAACCCCAAGATAGTAAATTAATGAAAAACTTTAACTTGTTACAAAGTTTTGTATCAAGCAGTTTTGTTTTATTTTGTATATATGTCTCATAACCGAGCAAAAGCTGATATCAAAGGCGAGGACAACCCAATAGGTAAATTTTTAACAGCGTTTCAGCGCAAAATGTTGCAAAAAAGTTTGCAAAACGATTTATCTGAGTCTTATCGCCAGCGCATTGAAATTATGTTGCTAGCAGACCAGGGTAAATCTCAAACCGAAATATGTCAAACCTTGGGGTGTTGTCCAGCAACAGCACGGCATTGGATGCACGTAGTACGTAGTGGGATGGCGCACCAATGGCAGGAGTCTGCAATTGGTCGTCCTAAAGTAGCCAATGAGGAATATTTGGAGCGTTTAAAAGAACTGGTAACCCGTAGTCCTCGTGATTATGGATATCCATTTGGGCGCTGGACAGCGCAATGGTTAAGCAAGCACTTAGATAAAGAGTTAGGGATTTCAGTCAGCGATCGCAACATTAGCCTTTTGCTGAAAAAGATGGGGCTTTCGACTCGAGGAACCGAGAGCGTAGAGAAAGTAATGTCCAAAGAAACCACCCGCATCACAATTGGCGACCTGCAATCTTCCTCTGAGCCTAATCTCTCATGTTCTCTCAACATCAACACCAGTAACTATAGCGATTTAGAAGTATAATGACACTACTGTTAAGCTCCCAAAACGTTGGCAATTATTTATTTAGGCAGGGTCTTTGTACCACCGAACAAGAAACCCAGCTTCACATTGAGTTAGTAGCTGCCAAGAATTTTAACTTGAGAGTGAGTTTACCAGATGGTTCTAAACTCCTTGTCAAGCAAGAGCGGCAGTATCAGGATGGGAAAACATTTGGTGAGTTTTTGGGAGAATGGCGAGTTCAAGAGTTCTTAAACCAATTTCCAGAACTGGATCGCCTTCGCCCATTGCTGCCGATAGTGCTCAATTTTGACCCAGAGAATTCGATTATTGTCTTCAGGTATCTGGATGACTATCAAGATTTGACTGATTTCTACGCTCAGGAAAAGAACTTCCCAAGCCAGATCGCCTCTGCAATTGGCACTGTTTTAGCTACTATCCATCGTGCCACCCTCAATCGTCAGAACTATCAGGAATTTCTCGATCAAAATCAAAAGGATGTCCTCACTGGTCATGTGCCTAACTTGATTCGGGGGCTGGAACGGATTGGACCGGAAATTTTTGGAGGAGTGCCTGTAGATGCGCTAAAATTCTTTTCGCTCTATCAGCGGTACGACAGTTTAGGGCTGGCTATAAAAGAACTGGGCAGCGCTTTCGCTCCCTGTTGCCTGACGCACCATGACTTGAAGTTGAACAATATTCTTTTGCACACCAATTGGGAACAATCGAGTGACAGCATTGTGCGCTTCATTGACTGGGAGCGCTGCAATTGGGGAGACCCAGCTTTTGATTTGGGAACACTTATCGCCAGCTATCTGGAAATTTGGTTAAATAGCTTGGTCATCAGCAATGCACTCAGTATTGAAGAATCTCTGCGCCTAGCGGCGACTCCCCTTGAGGTACTTCAGCCTTCGATCGCTGTTCTGACCCTAGCTTATTTCGACACCTTCCCAGAAATCTTACAACAGCGCCCTGATTTCTTGCGGCGTGTGGTGCAATTTGCCGGTCTTGTATTGATTCAACAGATTTTGGCGATGATTCAGTTTCAGAAAACCTTCGGCAATATCGCAATAATCATGCTTCAGGTAGCTAAGACATTGTTATGCCGTCCAGAACAATCCATGTCAACGACTTTTGGCACTGCTGCTGCTGAATCTGGACGTTTGAGCTGTACTGCTGCTTAAGATATTTAGTCGCAAAACCATGACACAATTACTAGATTCTCTAATTCAACAGCCAGATGTAGCAACTAAGCGAGTGCTGGATGCTCTGCAAGAAATTGCAAGCAAGGTTCAGATCGAGTCTAACTTCAGCATTCGCCATCCAGATTACAAACCCTTTGAACTGCCAGCAGAGGCGATCGTCCGCTTTGGGCAAATCCCTGTAGAGATTCAGCGCAAATATGTGAGCCTGCAACTGCGCTCTTTTCTCTACGGCATCTATTACAACGGTGGTATGCGAACTACCCACGCAAAACTAACAGATTCCAATCCTCTGCCACTAGACCTAGAGAACAATACTTTTTTGGGAGTAGACTTGGGTTTTTACAATCGCTTGCACGAAAGTAATAGCGGCACTGGGTACTTTGACTCTTGTTGGGATGTTCTCTGGGAAGAAAGTGACGGCAGCGTAGCCGTGACTAAGAATGGTCTTCGGTTGCATATTGAGCGCGATCGCCATCTGCAATCAGCACAAGCTACTGTTGTGGTGGGTGAAGAGGTGGCTATCCGTATGCCGAAAAATCTGCTCCAAAGCGGTTTTTATGTGGCGGTGGGCAATGCAGGGCCAATTCGTCTCAATTTAGAGGGTCATCAGCAGACTGTGCGAATCTACTTCAATTTGACTTCCGAAGGTGCAGTTGCGGTTATGAGTGATCTCACGCAGCATCTGAACGAAATGGCTATTCCTTTCAACTTCAAGGTTTTGTACAACCCAGCTGATTACAACCGCTACGATTCAGGAGTTTTGTACTTTGACAAGAGCGATTATGAAGCGATCGCCTCTGTGATTGAGACAGTTTACCAATTGCGATCGCATTTTCGGCCAGAAGTTCCCCTATTCACCAAGCTGCTTGCACCAGGGTTGGGGTTAGCAGAAGAACCAGACCATAAGTTTACTGAACGAGAAAGCTTTGGGATGAATCGGTGTCAGATTGTCGCTAATGGATTGCTGGAAGCTTGCGATAAAGGGGATGACTCACCAGAGGGGAGGTTGACCTCTATTTTTGAGCAATTCTCCCGACTGGGAATTGACTGGCAGCGTGCTTACCTCAATGCCAACTCTAAAGACATCTATGCACCAATCAAGCTATGTGATTAGATACTTCCAAATCTCTAAAATAGGTCGTTTGTAGGGGCACGATATATCGTGCCCCTACTTTTTTAGTTCAGTGAGGATTATTAAGAGAAATAATTGCTTTAGTTATTTCTCTTACTATCAGTAGATACATTTATGACTAATTTAATTTTTTCTCTTACTTTCGGTTCAGATATTTATTAAATGCATCTAACTGGGAAAATATTTTTCACAAATAATCCTCGTTATCAGGAATATCTAACCAGGTAGCTTATGGCTTAATCAAGCTACTACTAACTGGAATTTCAACAATAAATATAGATATTATGTCCGAAAAGTCAGTCAAAAATGCTTGAACTTTATCAAGAAGCTTTTTAGTATGTAATTAAGCAATCAAACGGATGCGTTTGTCTTAATACTAAAAAACATTGATTTCCAGGAGAACACAAATGGCTGATATTACTGTTAAAGATTTAAAACCCGCAGGAACTGAATTGTTTTTCAACGATCCGGAAAGTTTTATTACTGAAATCGGTTCTGAGGATATTGCTAATATCCAAGGTGGCAGCATCGTTTGTGTGGGTGGCAGCGTAGCTTGCAGTGTAATTATTATTGGCAATACTTGCAGCCGAACCTAAAGATTGAGCAATCAAACAGAAGCGTTTGTCTTAATACTAAAAAACATTGATTTCCAGGAGAACACAAATGGCTGATATTACTGTTAAAGATTTAAAACCCGCAGGAACTGAATTGTTTTTTAACGATCCGGAAAGTTTCATTACTGAAATCGGTTCTGAGGATATTGCTAATATCCAAGGTGGTAGCATCGTTTGTGTAGGTGGCAGCGTACTTTGCAGTGTGATCGTTATTGGCAACACTTGCAGCCGAACCTAAAGATTGAGCAATCAAACAAAAGCGTTTGTCTTAATACTAAAAAACATTGATTTCCAGGAGAACACAAATGGCTGATATTACTGTTAAAGATTTAAAACCCGCAGGAACTGAATTGTTTTTCAACGATCCGGAAAGTTTCATTACTGAAATCGGTTCTGAGGATATTGCTAATATTCAAGGTGGTAGCATCGTTTGTGTAGGTGGCAGCGTAGCTTGCAGTGTAATCATTATTGGCAACACTTGCAGCCGAACCTAAAGATTGTATCTAATGCTCACTTGCTTGTTAATCGCAATAGAGCTTTTATCTAAAGTGGGAGTAAGATTTATAATTTTTATCTTTACTCTCACTTTTCGCTTAGACTCGATCTAAAGAGTATACACTCATGAAAACCATACTAAACTATAAAAATATCTATCAGTACTTTCTTAATAATTGTATTTGCCCAGAAGAAATAAAAACAATTTCACTAGAATATATAAAGCTAGATAATTTTTACAGGCAAGAGAAAGCTTTTCCCTCTGACATTGCTGCCCAATTGGGGACTACTTTAGCAAGGCTGCATCGTGATAGCCTGAATCATCATGAATTATACGAATTCATTGCTAAAACATATCCTGAGAAATTAGGCTATCAAAATCCTAATTATTCTGCTCAACTCTTAAACAAAATTGAGCCAGAAGATTTCAGTCATTTTACTCATGAGAGCATTATTTTTTTCAAAAATTATCATCGCCATGAAAGTTTTACATCAGCAGTAGCGGAGCTTACTCTCAATCAGCATCACTGCTGCCTGACATATAATACACTCAAGTTAAATAACATTTTAATATCCAGGGATTGGGAGAAACTAATTTATAAAACAGAACAGTCAAATCAAGGCATTATTAAGTTGATTAACTGGGAAAACTGGAGTTGGGGCGATCCAGCGTTTGATCTGGGAACGGTGATTTCTAACTATTTACTAATATGGCTTAACAGTTTAATTGTGCATCCGGTTATTGAACTGCAAAAATCTCTGCAAATGGCAACAATACCTTTAGAGGTACTTCACCCCTCAATTGTAGCTCTTACCCAGGCGTATCTCAGTAGTTTTCCCATTCTAGATTACTATCCTAACTTTATGGCGCGAGTTATTCAGTTTGTCGGTCTTGGATTGCTGTATGAAATTGTAGAAATAAGTCAGTGGCAAAAAAACTTTAATGATAGGGGTCTTTGCATACTTCAAGTTGCTAAGAGCTTATTGTGTCGTCCAGAACAATCATTTAACGCTGTATTTGGGATGGCAGAATCAGAAATAACTAATTTAACTAATTTAGAGCCATCCTCTATTAAATAGTTTCAAGAGTAACTTTTATGCAACTACTACAGTCCCTTGAAGACATTGCTACTCAGGTTCAAATTAAATCTGACTTTTGTGTTAGTCATCCTAATTACAAAGTAGAGCATTCAGCCGATGTAGTAGCCCAGTTGCAACAATTACCTCAAGAAACTCAGGCTAAGATCCTGAGTTCAATGCTGCGAGAATTTATATATGACATTTACTACAACGGTTCATTTGTGGGAGAAGCAAGTGAAGCAGTGATGGCTAATTTCTCTGTCTTAGGCGATAAAATTGTTGCAGGAATAGATTGGGAATTTTGCGAACGACTAGCTAAAAATAATAAAGGGAAAGGTTTCTTTGAGTCGGGATATCGCGTGTTAAAACAAGAACAAGATGGTAGTCTTTTAGTAGAAAAGCAAGGCATGGGTACAAGGATACATATCCAGCCAAACCGCCATCTCCAATTAGTAGATCGAGAAGCAGCTGTAGGGGACTTGGTTGTAGTAACCATGCCCCATAATTTATTTCAACTTCGATGCTATGTGGCAGTTGGAGATGTAATTGGTAATAGCAAAAAAGAATACTCTAAAGTTATAATATTCTTCAACTTCAGCCCTGAAGGTGCAGTTGCTGTTATGGAAAGTTTAACGTCGCAACTGAACAAATTTAAAGTACCTTTCGGCTTCTATGTTTTAGATAACCCTTTGCATTTTGGACGCTATGATTCAGGAATTCTCCGAGTTCCTGTAGATAGCTACGAATTAGTTCGGTCAGTTTTACAGACTGCTTACGCAGAAAACAAATCGCACTTTCAGCCGCAGGTTCCCTTGTTTACTAAGGTACTTGCACCGGGGCTGGCTTTAGCAGAAATGCCTAAATCTAAAGAAGATTTTGGTAGCATCCGTTGCCAACTGATTGCCAATGGCTTAATGGAAGCGAGGCTCAAGGGTGATGAATCAAAAGAAGCTAGGATGACACATATATTTCAACAGTTTGAGCTTCAAGGAATAGACTTAAAATATCCCTACCTCGATCCTAACTCTGAAGATATTTACACACCATTCGACTCCTTATAATATAAATTTGCTAACTATATGAATATATTGAATAAATTCCAAACAGGAATTGTTTTAAAACATAGCACATCTTTATCATTCATATCTGAGGAACAAAAAACCATACTGAGCAATGGTCTGCGACATTTCATATTATCGAATATACCTGAACAGGTAGTGCAAGCTTTGAAGCAAATGGTCGCAGGAACACAACTTGACAAATTAGCCACTTTACTGCCGGGGGATAGGTTGGAGAAACTTATTTCACTTCTGGATTCAAAGGGTGTAGTACGACCTTTGTATGAAAATGACTTTAAGGAGACGCGGTTTGAGAAGCAGGTAGAGTTTTTCTCAGATTTCGTTGAAGACCCCAATACTGCACAAGAGAGGCTTTTAAAACAGTTAGTATGTATCATCGGTTGCGGTGGAACCGGAAATATCGCAGTTCAACATTTAGTAGCTGCTGGCGTTAAAAACTTTATATTGATTGACGACGATCTTGTGAACATAACAAACTTTAATCGCCAGTTTTGTTTTAGCCAAGCTGACCTCAATACACCGAAGGTTGAAGCACTGCGTAACTACATTTTAGCGAGAGACTCAGAGATAAAAATTCATACTCGTAAACTAAAAATTAATTCTGTAGAAAGTTTATACCAAGCTTTAGAGGGCTTAAAAAAGCCGGATTTCATTGTATGTTGTGCTGATACCCCACCAATTACTATTCAGTCATTGGTCGTACAGTATTGCCTACAGGAAAATGTAGCGTGTACGTTCTCAGGAGTGAGAGTTTATGATGGCTTAGTAGGCCCACTCTTGACTGAGAAGAGCCACATGGAAAAATTTATTCAGCATAATCAACAGATAGAAAAGCAGCAATATGAAAATTCTCCAACAGTCATATCTTCGTCGATTTCATACCTCAATACAATGATCGCAACCTTAATGATAGCGGATGCGATCGATCTGCTTGCTGGTATTAAAAAGCCGCTCTCTCTGAACACGACCTTACAATACAATGCTGACCAGGCGAAGATGGTCACGGTTTCTGAGTGGTAGGAGTTGATTTACCAGGTCTGTGACAAAAACAATTCGGACTACTACTACATCGTTACTTAATTTATGAGCGAAAAACTTAGTCTTGGCGTTCTCGATTTCTGCGATTCAATCACTACGACAATTAGACTTGCTCCCCGGATTGAAGCTTTTGGATATTCCCGCTATTGGCTAGCAGAGCATCATGGTGATGGTCTTGCCAGCCCAGAACTGTTAATTCCTATTCTTGCGGGACTAACTAAGAGGATTCGCGTGGGAATGGCTGGAGTTCTTCTTTCCTTCTATAGTCCCTTAAAGGTAGCCGATAATTTTAAGTTGCTCGAATTATTATTTCCCCAGCGCATTGACTTAGGAATTGGTCGTGGTGGCGCAGATGCATTGACAACTCAAGCTCTTCTCGACGGCAGAACTAGGGAACTGGATCTCGACCTTTACAAAGAGAAAATAGAGTATCTGATAGATTACTTGCAGGGAAATTCACAGGTGCGGACAACACCTGCTATCTCGAACTACCCGGAGGTTTGGGTTCTCGGTACCGGGTTCAATAGTATGCACGTAGCTGCACACAAAGGTCTTGCCTACAGCCATTCGCTCTTTCATCGAGGATGTCTTGATGACCCCAGTATCCTCAAAGAATACCGAGAAACTTTCCAACCCTACGGTGAGAAAGTCCTAACCCCGCGATGTAACATAGCTGTGGCAGGCATTTGCGCGGACACTGAAGCTCGGGCATACGAATTACAACAACAGCACGCCAACAATTTTGTTATGCTCAATATAGTAGGTACTGCCAATCAGTGTAAAGAGAAGTTGCTGGCGTTGCAAGAGCGTTATGAGGTTAACGAAATCATCTTTTTTGATGTCTGCCGAGAATTTAATGACCGCTTACGTTCTTACGAATTGCTTGCTGCTGAACTTAAATTAACAAGTGTGTCTGCCCAAACCAAAGAGTTGGCAGTACACGCTTCTAACAACTCCTATGGAAGTGCCACTTGAGTGCGATCGCAATTAAGCTGCGTCACGATTTCTAATTCCGCAATTTGTTGCTTTAACCAAACTCCAAACAAATCTGCCAAAATCTGAACACGCAGCTGCTCGTTTAATTTGGCTTCAATAATTTCCTCAACCAAAATTATATGCACTCCTTTTGGCGTAATTATCGGCTTGAGGATCTGTGGTGGAGTGGCGGCAAACACCGCTGCTGCAATCTCCGGTCGGAAATCTTGGCGGCGTTGTATCCCGCGATATCCCCCGGCGCGGCGGATTTCTGGTTCTTCAATGTATTGGCGGGCGACTTCTTGAAAACTAATTTCGTCTTCTTTTAAGGCACAAAACAGTTCCAGAGCCAAGTCTTCATCATCCAAAATTACTTCATAAGTGACCGCTCCGGCATAATCGAGTTGGTGTTTATAAAAGAACGGTTCAACTTGCTCTGCAAATAGATGTGTCGCTAATTTGTTAGAGAGCTGGTTTGTGTATGCCAATGCTTCAAACTCATCTAGGGAAAGATGATGTTTTTCCAGCCATGCCCAGGTATCTTCAGCTTTGAGGAGTTTATTGGTTAACCGCAAGTTATCTGCTGCCTGCTGAAGTTCTTCTAGTTCGAGTTGAATGCCTACTTTCTCGGCAGTATCGGTAATAATTTTGCGACAGGCGATCGCTTCTACTAAACCAGGAAATTGAGCGGAAATTTTGATTTGATAAAGGATGTCTTCGTTGGATACATTGATCGATTTTGACATATTGCAATTCCTCCCATAATCAATGGATTTTGTTATTTGTTCAGTGCCCTTTATTTTGTAATTAACTAAGGACTAATCTACAGACGTTGCATACAACGTCTCTACTAAAGCTCTAAACCGCCTTTTTGCAACTTCTTAAACGGATCTAAGATTAAGTCACTCACACGACGCTGCCGAATAATCACCTCAGCAGTCGCTGTCTGACCTGGCGTTATTAGGATACGTTTGTTGCCATTTTGGATATACGGCTGCTGTAGGGCAATATCCAAGTCAAAAGTTTCTATCTTGCCAGAGTTAGTTTCTTTAACTTTCGAGTCTGGTGAAATATGACTGACGCGCCCAAGCATTACTCCATAATCTTGGAAGGGATAGGCATCAAACTTGATTTTGACCCTCGCTCCCACCTTCAAAAAGCCACTCTGTTGGCTAGGCATCTCAGCTTTTAGTACAAAAGGAGATTCCTTGGGGGAAATTTGAGCAATCATCTGACCGGGTTGTACTACAGACCCTGGCTTGTCGATGGGCAACGCAAAAATTGTGCCATCAATAGGCGATCGCACTACTCGTTGCTCTAACTGAAAATTTAAGGATGCGATCTGGCTTTTGATTTGAGCAATCTCTGATTGCAGCGCTGCGATTTGTGATTGCAGGTCTTTTAGCTGTTCGGCCGTTTTCAGCACAGCCAGTTCGCCTGTATGAATCAGGCTATCTTGGTTACGTTGCTGCTCTTGCAAGCGGAGTTGCGCTTGCTGAATATCCGCCTCTGCTTGATTAATAGCCCTCTGATAACTGTTTTGTTGCTCTTGCAAGCCCGACTTAGCCTGAGCTATCTCCGACTTTGCTTGTACTAGGTTTTGGTAGTTTTCTTTGACCGACTGTTCCACTTCTAAAAACCGATCTTGTGCAATTGCACCTTGTTGATAAACTTTTTGATATCGTGGTATTTTTTCCTTGGCACCCTGGAAACGAACTTGTGCTAACTCGTGGGCTGCCTTGCTTGAATCAACCGCTTGCCGTGCCTGATTGACTTTAGCGAGTTTTTCTTCTTTTTGTAAGTTGTAGGCACTCTTGAGAGTATCAAGGTTCTGTTGCGCCTGCTGCACTTGCGCCAGTTTTTCTGATTGTTGCGCTTGGTTTTGTTGCTGCTGGGTACGGATAGTCAGCTGCAATTGATTTTTGAGCAGTTGGAGTTGTGCCTGCTGATTTAATTGCCCAGAAAGCTTTGCCTGCGCTTGCTGCAAATCCGTTCGCAGTAAATTAGATTCCAGTTCGAGCAGAGTTTGCCCTGCTTTAACGGTTTCGCCTTCTCTTACTCTCACACTGATGACGTTTCCTGACGCTGGAGAGTCTATTCTTTGCGTTGCGCCTAATGGTTCAATACGTCCTCTGGCGCTGCCTGTTTCATCCACCTGAGAGAGCATCGCCCAAGGTAAGGCGATCGCACTAAAGCCTACGATCAAATACAGCATTGAACGCGTCCAACGCCGAGGTAAGGCATCCAGTAGTTCCTCGGTGCCGTAAAACCAATCGCTGGTTTGAGTTTGTGCTGGCGATCGCTCTTTAACCTCATTAGAATCTTCAACCGAGTCAGGCGCATTGACTAGGGATGATGAATTACGAGATGGGTTTGGCATAGTTTTTTAGGAGTGAGGAGTTGTAGAGACGCGATTAATCGCGTCTGTTAGGAATTAGAAGTAAGAAGTTGAAAAACTGAGAGTTCATAACTCATAACTCATAACTTTTACTAAGTTTGAGCCAACTGTTGCTGGTTGAGGTAGTAGTAATGACCTTTTTTGGCGATTAATTGCTTGTGAGTACCGCTTTCGACCAATACGCCGCCGCGATCTAAAACCAGGATCAAGTCTGCATTACGCACGGTGGAAAGGCGATGGGCGATTATTAAGGTTGTCCGCCCTTTGAGAATGGTGTTGAGGTTGTTTTGAATGATCCGTTCGGATTCAGCGTCGAGGTGACTGGTTGCTTCATCAAAAATTAATAAGCGGGGATTCCCAAGCAAAGCACGGGCGATCGCTAACCTCTGGCGTTGTCCCCCAGATAACATCCCGCCACCTTCACCGATTTGGGTTTCATAACCCATTGGCAATTGCTTAATAAATTCGTCTGCTCCTGCCAAACGCGCTGCCTCAATAATCTCTTCTAGAGACGCTTCTGGATGAGCGATGCTTAAGTTTTCCCGAATCGTACCGCCAAACAAAAAGGTATCTTGATCCACAACACCAATTTGAGAACGGAGCGATCGCAACTGAATGCTAGTCACATCTTGACCGTCAATCAACACATTGCCATCTGTCGGCGGATATAAACCCAAAATCAACTTGGAAAGGGTAGTTTTCCCAGAACCGCTACGTCCCACCACCGCTACAGTTTGCTCTGGCAGTACCTCAAAACTGAGATTTTCCAGCACGTTAATATCGCTTTCTGGGTGATAGCGGAAAGTGACATTATCAAAGCGAATTCTCCCTTGAAGTCTGGGTAAGTACTGGCGGGATTGATGTTGTAAGTCTTCTTCTGGCTCTGCCTCTAGGACATCATTAATCCGCTCACTAGAAACAATCACTTCCTGCACTTGATTCCACAGCACTGCCAGCCGTTGGAAAGGATGAATGATGTTGCCCAACAACATATTGAAAGCAACTAATTGTCCAATGGTGAGTTGGTTTTGAATCACCAGCCATGCCCCAAACCACAGCAATGCTGTAGTGGCAACCGATTCGATAGAGGAACTGAAAATTTGCAGGCGGTTAGCAATCACCTGCCCACCAAAGCTTTTTTTAATCAAACGATGGAGCTTTTCTTCCCAATGCCAGCGCACTGTCTGCTCAACTGCCATTGAGCGGACAGAGCGAATCCCTGTGAGGGCTTCAATCAGATAACTGTTCTCGTTGGCTGCGGCACTAAAAATCTCTCTGGCGATGCGACGCAAGAAAGGCGTTGTCATCAGCGCCAGTAGAAAAAATAGCGGTACAATCACCAGCACCAGCAATGCCATTTGCCAGCTGTACCACAACATCAATCCCACGTAGATAAACACTGTCAGCAAATCGAGAATGATTGACAATGCTTCTCCGGTGAGGAAGCGCTGAATTTTCTGATTTTCTTGGACGCGAGAAACAATATCGCCAACGTAACGCGACTCAAAAAACGCCAGTGGCAGCCGGAAGGTATGTTTAATAAAACCTACCATCAGCGCTACTCCGATGCGATTCGCAGTGTGATCCAGCATATATTGCCGCAGTCCGTTCGTGGCGACGCGGAACAAACCAAAAATTAGCAACCCTAACCCGACGGCGTTTAAAGAGAGGGTGCTGCCTTGGACAATCACTCGATCCAACAGCAGTTGGGTGAATAGTGGTGTCACCAGTCCAAACACCTGAATAAACACAGAGGCGATGAACACTTCTAGCAGCACTACCCAGTGGGGTTTGACCAACTCAAAAAACTGCCAGAATGGTTGAGTTGCTTCCTGGCTTTCTTTGAGTAGGGCTGTGGGTTGCAATAACAATGCATACCCAGTCCAACCTGCATTGAATTCTCTATTTGTGAGGGTGAGTTGACCAAGCGCTGGATCGCCTACAATGACATGCTTTTTGGTAATTTCATAGACGACAATGTAATGTCTGCCTTCCCAGTGAGCGATCGCAGGCAGGGGTTGTTGTGCCAATTTGTCAAGGCTGGCTTTTACTGGACGAGTAGAAAAACCGATGGTTTCTGCGGCAGCAGCTAGACCTTTTAGTGATGCTCCGCCCCGACTCGTGTTAGTTAAATCCCGCAGGCGATTTACCGACAAGTGCTTGCCCCAATAGCGACTTATCATCACAAGAGTTGCTGCACCACAGTCAGAGGAGCTTTGTTGTGCAAAGAACGGATAGCGCTTGGCGATCCTTCCCCACCAATGCCCCACCGTCACCTTGGGACTGGGAAAGTAGGCTCCTCGTTTCTTTTGCTTTTGTTTTGGCTCTGAAACTGGCTGCGGAAATGGAATAACATTACTCTCATTCTTCAATCCTTCTGGGAAAGATGTGCTATGAGGCATCTGTTCGTCATCCGAGGCGGTAATTGAGTCAGAGTCAACCAATGCCAACTCGGGCCAGTGCTGGAGTGCTGTTTGCCAATCAGCATTGCTGAGACTGTACAGAATTGTTGGTTGCACTGCCTGCCAAATACCTTTTCCAACAGCGCAGATATTCGCAGGTGTCAAGGACTGACCGGATGAATGTTGCAGTTCTCCCCGGCGCAGCAGCCACAGTTTGCAATCTTTGGATAATGTTGCACTCACAGTACCAGTATCCAGATTGTGCCGCGAGAAATAAGATAAGGCTCGGAGCATTTCCTCAACAGAAGTGTTGCGAGGAAGTTGATTCTCGCGGCAACACAACAGCAGCAAATCCCAAAGTTCTGCTTTGCGGTATAGGCGATCGCGAATACTGGCATATTTGCCCATCAAAGGTTGCAAAGCTTCATCCTTGAGATAACAAAGCTTTAAGTTTGTAGAAGCTCTAGCGGTGTAAGGTTGAAAGACATCTTCTGCAAACAGAGTCATTTCGCCAAATGATGCCCCGCTTGTTAGGGTGGTGATTAAGTTATTAGAGCCATCCATTAGTCTGACTTTACCCGCAAGGATGATATATATACCACCATTTGCGGTTTCTGCTTGCCAAAACTGCTTTGCTACTGGTGGCTCGACGATTTCTATCGCTTTGACACAGTTTGCCAGTTCATTTGATGAAAGCGAATCACCCAAGGTAGTAGTAATTTGTTGACCTACCTGTTCCTGGGAAAAGACTGTTGGCATTCCCTCACCTCCAACACACAATTATTTCTTGGTCTAAATCAAATTGAATGACTAATGGTAACTAGCCTCATTGGATTGCAAGTCGCAGATCGTAATGCGAGTATTCTTGGTATGGTTTGTTGCTCCTTTAGCAAAAGAGCGTTTTTGTTTTGTGGAAAGCCCCATTTGTTTCAGCAATCGATTGATGTGGCGATCGCTAATTTCAATGCCAAATTCAGTGGCTAGATGTTTGCTCAACCATTGGGCTGTCCAACACCCAAATGCATAACCATACTCACCAGGGCTATGGCTGACTAATTCCTTCAACCGTTCGATATATTGGTCGTTTACAGTTTTAGGTCTGCCTATCCCTCGCTCCTGCCATGTATGCGCCAGACCTGCTTGTGCTACAGCACTCCAGTAGCGTGCCATCTCCTGAGAACAACCTAACATTTGACAGATTTGGGTTTGAGATTTGCCCTGATCTGCCAACAACATAATTTGCAGCCTCCGACGATATTCTGGTAGCAAATTCAAATGTAAATTCTTCAGCAAAACCTTCCGTTGAAAGGGTGTTAAGAACTTACTCTTACTAAAGTCATAGCTTTCAAAAGCTTGTTTTTGACTGGAAGGATATGTCATCATCATTACCTATTGCTTTCAACTGTAAAATATGCGCGAGTCTATTCGCAGCAACTGTTACTGAAATCCCAAATCATAAGGTTTCATATCTATCGAGTTAATTAGCAAAAGATAGTCTAATTAATTAGTTACGTCATAAGCAACTAACTCTGGGAGTTTCCCTAGTGATTTGGCAGTATCAGGGAGTTCTCCCTGGGTATCCTGAGATTTTAATTTCCTATCCAAGCCGCGTTAATGAACATTTGTTAGATCAAAAAATCGCTGGCTATGAAATGTTGATAAAAACTGGAAAACTCATAGAAACCTTTTGATGGCTTTGAACTATGGAATTTGGTAAACGAGTTAATAGTTTAACCTTCATAATATTTACTTAGGTTAAGTTTGATTCCCAAGAAAATTTGAGCCATTTTGTATGGCTGGAAAACTAGAAATAGCTAAATATAGCCCCTTTCTAATCTAGATATTGCTGTAAATCACTAGTTCTCTAAACAAGATTCCAATGAAAAATTAGAATTTCCTCCATTTCCTCTATTTGTATCCTAGACTACTTTTTTCTCTGATGATATTTTGATACAAATTGTCAAAATTTTTCTTTTTTAAATTGATTTTTAACAAAACTTTATATTATTAATAATAAGTTAAGGTTAACTTATTATTAATAATAAATAATGCATCTATCAAAAGAAGTAATTATATTAATAAATCTATATTGGTGTAGGGTTTAAGGCTCTATAAACTTGTCATAAAAATGAATTTGGCAGAAAAAAACGGTTTTTTAGTACCTAGCATGCCAAAATTTTAGCGAAAATCCAATATAAAGCTGAAGTTATCATATTAATTTAAAACTATAATAGTTTCCATACTTGACTTAGAGAGTAAAGTTACTGTTAACTATACTAATGAGTGGCCGAGTGACGATGTTAGGAATTTCTCGTTGGGCAGGCGTTGGTGGTAGTTATCGGACGATGTTGAGGTTCTTTCATACAGTAATTCCTTGGGCGACGTTGTTTTGGCTATTTTTCCGCAAGCATTTGTTCCGTGCGAATGAGGTGTATTTGCTTGCAGGAGATGAAGTTGTAGTTAGTAAATCGGGTAAACTAACTTATGGGTTAGATAAGATTCTTTTCTAGGCTAGCAAGCAAACCAATTAATGGTCTATCCTTCTTTGCTTTATCATTAGTTAGTGTTGAAGGAAAGCAATCATTTCCGATTGCGATAGAACAGATAATTAAGAGTGATAATCAAACAAATAGTACGTCCCCAGTCAAAAAAGCAAAATCCCAAGAAAAACGGGGGCGAGGACGACCGAAAGACAGCAAGAACAAAAATCAAGAAGAAGTGATATTAACATCTGAATTAGTAATAATTCAGACGGACGTATTCATGCCGTTTCTACAGGCTTTAAAGCCTCGTAAATTGGCAACGGTATTGAGCTAGTAGTACGCCAAGGGAACTTGGCGGGGAAAAGGGTAAGGGCGAAGGGGGAAAGGGTTTAAATCCCTTACCCTTTTCCCTTTCCCCAAGCCCTCACTTAG
>NZ_JAVRCP020000062.1:0-29071 GCF_034530675.2 Nostoc sp. DedVER02 | reverse complement strand
GAGTCAGAATTCAGGAGTCAGAATTCAGGAGTCAGAATTCAGGAGTCAGAATTCAGGAGTCAGAATTCAGGAGTCAGGAGTCAGAATTCAGTATGAATTGAAGTCCGAGTGCAGATGAATATGTGGGTTTAAGTCTTCCACTAATTTATTCTGAATTCAGAATTCTGAATTCTGTATTCTTCTTTAACTCTTACGTAAATCAGTTATTGCTGATTGCGTTATTTGCTTAATTGCTTCTAAATCAAGTGGTGGTATTTCACTTTCCATAGCCAACCACAAAAGGTATTCGATATTCCCAGCCGGGCCAACGATCGGCGACCAAGTTAAGCCTTTGTATTTCCATCCTAATTCGTAGGCTGCTTGCAGTACTTGGAAAATGGCATCAGCTTGGTCGTTTGGATCTCGCACAACACCTTTTTTACCCACACGGGATCTGCCGACTTCAAATTGTGGCTTGACTAACAACACAGCTTCTCGATTAGCTTGAGTTAGTTGCCACAAAGCAGGCAGAATCTTAGTTAAAGAAATAAACGATACATCAACCACCGCCAAATCAGGAATTGGGTCGTTTTCGCCATATAACTCATCTGGTCGTAGTTGGCGTAAATTGGTGCGTTCCCGCAAAATCACCCGTGAATCATTTCGCAACCGCCAGTCAACTTGTCCGTAACCGACATCAATGCCGTAAACTTGTTTGGCTCCAGCTTGCAACAGACAATCAGTAAAACCACCAGTAGAAATCCCACCATCTAAACAAATGCGCTCTACTACGGGGATGGCAAATACTGACAAAGCTTTGGAGAGTTTTTCACCGCCTCTAGAAACAAAAGGCGATCGCTCCTTAATATTTATTTGAGCCTCAATATCAACTTCTGTACCAGGCTTATCAACTAGCTGCTGATTAACAGTAACTTCCCCCGCCTGAATTAACCTCTGTGCTAAAGCGCGAGAAGAACATAAATTAAGTTCTACTAATAGTGTATCGAGTCTCTGTTTAGCCAATTAAGTAGATCCTGGTAAAATTAAAATCAAAGCACGATTAATAATTTCTTCTTGGTTAATAACTTTTTCTAATTCTTGGGCTTCATAACGTCCCTCTTCTACTTCAAGCGTTGCCTCATCAATGGCATTAAGATAGGCTTCTGCTAATATTTCTAACAATTCTTCTGTTGTGAGATAATAGCCTCCAGCTTTGCGACGCTTATTTTCTCGTTGAATTTCCCGAACCGAATTCCGAATTGAGACTTCCCAAGAGCGAGTCGTGCGGTTTTCAGCTTGTTGTTTAATCAGATGCAACAATAAAATCACTGCATAGCTACGAATCGTTTTGAAGATGTCATTTCGGCTTATTTCCTCTAATTCTTCCACTATAAGCAATGCTCCCTGAACATCGCCCTTAACAAGCAAGCCCTTTAGAGTTAATAATTCTTCCATAATTAGCGCCTCAAACCTCGGCAACTTCTATTGTGGCTTATGGTGATTCTAATTCACTCCGGTAAATGTTTGCATACCAAAGCTTTCCTGTTTGGCGTTAAAAAACAGTACAAGCCCTGTACGCTGGAAATTTTACCCTATCTAGTGCGACAGTTAAGCTAATGCGCGTCTACATTGCATATTTTTCGTTAAGACAGCCATTTGTCATTAGTTCTTCACAAAAGACAACTGGCTAATGACAAAGGACAAACTTCACGAATAAATAAGCAATTAACATGCGTAATAGCCTAGCAATAATTGCAGTTTGCTCCAGAAGCTTAATATGACAAAGGCATTCCCAAGCATAGCAAGGCGCTTGAAAAGTATAGGAATCAAGTTGTTGAACATGGGAACCTTCCTAATAACCCGTTTTATCGAAAACTGGAAACGCTACTTCTTGGGTGACACTGTTGATATTCGCCCCTCCCACTCACCCTCCTTGGATGTCCGCCCTTCCTTAGCGGGCCCAGTCCTGAGTTTGGGTGGGGGTGGCCCCGATGTCGATGATGCTATCCAGTGGATGATTAACCAAGTTAGGGGAGGTAGCAACTCCGATACCAAGGTTAATGTTGTAGTTCTCCGCACCAATGGTAATCACGATTACAATCGGCTAATTTATGCCATGAAGGGTGTAAACTTTGTGGAAACTCTTCTAATTCGCAGTAGAGAAGAAGCAAACAAAGCCGAGACTTTTGAAAAAATCAAAAAAGCTGATGTAGTTTTCTTTGCTGGCGGCGATCAATGTCAATATATCCGCAACTGGAAAGATACTAAGGTGGAAGCTGCTGTTAAGTCAGTTTACCTGAAGGGAGGCGGTGTTGGTGGCACTAGTGCGGGTGCGATGATCCAAAGTGATTGTGTTTATGATGCTTGTGCTTCTTCTGAAAAAGGTATTGAAACTAGAGACGCGCTAGAAGATCCGTATCGGGATATCACCTTTACTTACAACTTTTTCAATTGGAGTAATTTAAAAGGAACTATCGTAGATACACACTTCGACAGGCGGCAAAGAATGGGTCGAATTATGGCTTTTATTGCCCGTCAAATTAAGGACGGTGTATCTAGCAGTGTTTTAGGCATCGCCGTTAGTGAAAGCACATCGGTTGTTGTGGATAAAAACGGCTTGGTAAAAGTTATGGGTAGAGGTGCGGCATACTTTGTACTTGGCAATCATACGCCAGAAGTATGCGAACCCCGAACGCCTTTGACCTTTTCTAATTACAAAATTTGGAGAGTTCGCAGTGGCGATACTTTTAACTTAAAAAACAGACCAACTTCTGGGTATTATCTCAGGAGTGTTAAAAGGGGACGGATTGATTCAAATCCATATTAAATGGGGAATTGGGAATGGGGAATGGGAATAGAGAGTTAAAACTTAAAAGTTGAGCTTCTAAGGCTCAACGTTCACCTTCAAAAGCTCAACGTTCACCCTCAGAAGCTCAACGTTCACCCTCAGAAGCTCAACGTCCACCTTCAGAAGCTCAACGTTCACCCTCAGAAGCTCAACGTTCACCTTCAGAAGCTCAACGTTCACCCTCAAAAGCTCAACGTTCACCCTCAGAAGCTCAACGTTCACCTTCTGAAGCTCAACGTTCACCTTCTGAAGCTCAACTTCTAAGTTTTAACTCGCCCTCCTTCTTACCCAATTCCCAATTCCCAATGCCCAATCCCTTACCAAGGAACTACACCATTTTCATCAAAAAACCCGCCGCTAGAACCATCATCAGGTAGTGTGGCAAGTCTCACTGCTGCGATCGCTCCTTGCTCAACAGTGCGATACCCTTGATATTGATTAATGTCTGTTGCTGTGAAACCAGGGTCAGCCGCATTGATTTTAATCGGGGTATCTTTAAGTTCAGCAGCCAACAGAACTGTAATCGCATTCACTGCTGTCTTTGATGAGTTATATGCAAGAAACTTAAAATCAACGAACTCATAATTTGGGTCAGAGTTTAAAGTCAGAGAACCTAAACCACTTGATAAATTAACTATTCGCCCTGCTGTTGACTTCTTTAAGAGTGACAATAGGGCTTTTGTAACTGCAAATACTCCAAATACATTGGTTTCATAAGTGTGTCGCAGTGTATCAATATCAACTTGACTAGGTGGAAGGCGATCGCCATCACTAACTATCCCGGCGTTGTTCACAAGAATATCAAGTTTTCCAAATTCGCTCTCGATTTGTTGAACCGCAGAGTCGATTGTTTTTTGGTCGGTGACATCAAGTTGAACTGATCGGGCATCGATCTCATCTAAACGAAGTTTATCCGCCGCTTCTTCACCACGTTTGATATCTCTTGCACCAACAATAACAGTAGCCCCTCTAGAACCTAGTTGGCGTGCAATCTCATATCCAATACCTTTATTTGCACCTGTGATTAGCGCAACTTTGCCTCTTAAATCTTCTGACATATTACTTCTCTATTTTGATAAACAGTGATACCAATTTACAAAAGTCCTGATACATGTAGATTTATCGTAGGGGCATGGCAAAGACAAGCCCCTATTTGTCTTGTTAATTGAGATAGTAGCTGGATTTACACCGTGCTGTACTAATGTATAAGTAGTATGTATCAAGACAACCTTTAGGATTTAGCAATCCTACATAAGTAGTGATTTGGTGTTGTGTTTTCTCCAGTAGTCATTCACACTTCAGATAGCGGTTGACAAAATATTTGCAACCTAAACTAACAATTGACTCAAAAGTTCTTGGAGAAAGTAAACATGCAAACCAAACAACTTGGTAATTCGGAACTTCACATTACCCCAATCGGCTTTGGTGCTTGGGCCATTGGTGGAGGTGGCTGGGCTTTTGGTTGGGGAGCGCAGGACGATCAAGAATCTATTGAAGCAATCAATCGCGCTCTCGATCTCGGCGTTAATTGGATTGACACCGCAGCTATCTATGGTTTGGGACATTCGGAGGAAGTTGTTGCTAAGGCGCTCAAAGGTCGATCTAATCGCCCCTACATTTTCACTAAATGCTCAATGATTTGGGATGAAAAGGGCGAAATTGGTCGCAGTCTGAAGGCGGATTCTGTGCGGCGGGAGGTTGAAGCTAGTCTGCGCCGACTCGACATTGAAACCATTGATCTCTATCAAATCCACTGGCCTAATCCAGAATCAGAAATTGAAGAAGGCTGGACAACTCTCTCCAAGCTTAAAGATGAAGGGAAGGTTCGCTATATTGGGGTTTCAAACTTCAATCTTGAACAGTTGAAACGTATCCAGGAGATTGCACCAGTTACCTCATTGCAACCGCCTTATTCACTGGTTAAGCCTGATGTCGAAAAGGAAATTCTGCCTTTTTGTCAGGAAAATAACATTGGTGTAATTGTCTATTCACCAATGCAATCTGGCTTGCTTACAGGAAAGATGACATCTGAGCGGGTTGCTAATTTACCAGATGATGATTGGCGCAAACAAAGTAATGAATTTCAGGAGCCACGTCTATCTCGTAACCTGAAGCTAGTTGAGGTGTTGCAGCAAATTGGTAAGCAACACGATCGCTCCGCCGGTGAAGTTGCGATCGCTTGGACTTTGAACAATCCGGCGGTGACGGCTGCGATCGTTGGCGCACGCAATCCTAAGCAGGTGGAAGGAATCATCGCTGCTGGAGAATTTCGCCTCAATCAGCAGGAACTAGAGCAGATTGGGGCTTTCTTGAGTGAGAATCCATAAAAGAGGTTTTGCGTAAACTTTCAATGGTAGCGATCGCATGTTTCGCTACAATATCAATTTCCTCTTGGGTATTAAACCGTCCAATCCCAAACCGCACTGAGGCATAAGCTAGCTGTTGGGGGTTTCCCAGTGCTGTCAGAACATGGGAGGGTGCAGTACTTGCTGATGAGCAAGCAGAACCAGAAGAAATCGCCATTACTGGCTGCAATCCTAGCAAAAGTGCGGCTCCATCCACTCCCTCAACGCTGATATTCAAGTTTCCCGCCAATCGGTGTTGAGGGTGTCCGTTAAGATGAATTCCTTCAAGTTGGGAAAGCTGTAACCACAAACTTTGTCTTAACTGGGTGAGGCGTTGGTTTTCTGTTGCTTGTTCAGCCAAAGCGATTTCTACAGCTTTCCCAAAGCCGACAATTTGCGGTGTATACAATGTCCCAGAACGCATCCCTCGTTCATGTCCGCCGCCGTGCTGCTGGGGAGCTAATTGTACTCTGCGATCGCGCCTGCGGACATATAACGCCCCAATGCCTTTTGGCCCAAATACTTTGTGTGCTGTTAGCGACATCAGATCAATTTTCATCGCTTGCACATCCAGGGGAATTTTACCAATAGCTTGGGCTGCGTCGGTGTGGAAAATGATGTTGTAAGCATGGCATAGTTCCCCAATTTCTGCTAATGGCTGCAACACACCAATTTCATTATTTGCAGCCATCACCGATACCAAAATTGTCTCAGGACGGAAAGCTTTTTGTAACTCAGTTAAATCAATTAATCCATCTTTTTTAACTGGGAGAATAGTAATTTCAAAACCGAGAGTTTTTAAATAATTACAAGGATCAATAACTGCATTGTGTTCAGTGGCGACAGTAATAATATGCTGACCTTTTTTAAAATAAGCTTCAGCAACACCTTTAATAGCTAAATTATTCGCTTCTGTTGCACCACTTGTAAAAACAATTTCTTCGGGAGTAGCGTTAATTGCTGCTGCTAAAATCTCTCGCGTTTGTTTGACAGCAGCTTCTCCTTCCCACCCATAAACATGACCAATACTTGCTGCGTTGCCAAACTTTTCTGTGAAGTAGGGGATCATTGCTGCTAATACTTGTTCATCTACGGGTGTAGTAGCGTGGCAATCAAGGTATATCGGACGAATGGACATAATTATTAACTCAAAATTTTACTCAAATTTTTTAATCCGCTTAGAACCTGATACAGTTCATTTTCTCGTTTCAAAAGTGTAAATTGGTCAGACATAGCATACTTTAGCTGATTTTGTTTGGCAAGCTTCAGGAAAATAAAATCGCTACCATTTGTTACTAATCCAAAAGTAGGTTTGTCTTCACTAGGATTACCCAACATATAAGTGAGTGCTTGGGGTATGGCTTCTAAAATAGAAAAGCTAGACCTTTTAGATTCAATTACCAACAACCATAATTTTTCTTGAATAACTAAAATATCGATTCTACCTCTAATAACTTCTTCTTCATCCTCCGCAGAAATTTCTATTGATTCCTCACCTCTTATATAAAAAGGCTCATCATAAAATCCAGCTAAATTTAGTAAAGGAGATAAAACTACTAGTTTTACTGTTTCTTCTGATAAAGGAGGACGCTTGGCTAAACGGAGAAAATGAAGTTTTACTCTGTCTAAATCTTGCTTTTCTAAATCTGTAATTTCTGGTAAATGCTCAAACCATTCCCTAAAGAACGCCTCTTCTTGGGCTAACTGTAGACCAAATCTTTCTTCCAGATAAGCAAGCCCAATATTTTGTACTTGGATAAATTGAGCCATAATTTATTTCATTGCTTGTGCTTATCGATTTATTTAGCTCGGTTGTAACTATACTTACATTAAATTGTGTTTGCATAACTCACTTGGGACTTTACGTAGCTGCTAATTCCTGCAATTTAGTTAAAACTGCTTGTGCATGACCTTTGGCTTTTACGTTCGGCCAAGCATAGGCAATCATTTTATCAGGTGAGATGAGAAAAGTTGACCGAGCAACACCCATATATTCTTTGCCCATAAATTTTTTTAAGCGCCAAGCGCCGTAGGCTTCTGTCAAAATATGTTCTGGGTCACTCAAGAGGGTGATTGACAAGTTATGTTTGCTGATAAATTTGCAATGGGACTTACCCAAATCTGGACTCACGCCTAAGATTTTCGCTCCCACTGCGCTAAAGTCTTGATACAACTCGGTGAAATCTTTCGCTTCGGTGGTACAACCGGGTGTATCATCTTTGGGGTAGAAGTAGAGGACAACCCACTGACTGCTGAGGTCGTCGAGAGTGACTGCATTACCATTTTGGTCAGGTGTGGAGAAATCTGGCGCTGATTGTCCAACTTGGGGAATGTTGCTCATGATGGAAGTGTGAGAGATTGGAATCGCTTTAGAATTGTACATAGATTAAGCGATCGCACGTAACCACTGATTACGAATAGTATTAGTTTTGGTTGAACAATAGTAAAACCCAAATAATTAGATGGCTAACCTACATACACATTTATATTTGCTTATGAAAAAAGTTCTCTCATAAGGTTGAGAGCGATCGCTTCTATTTATCCGCAATAATAATGACTTAGCCTACAAATGTTTTTGTTTATTTATTCTCAGCCTTCAAAGTTCAAATGTCTAAAGATATGCAACGCGAATTTACCAACCGCGATCAGTTGGTAGCCTACCTCCGCGAACAATTCCCAAGTGTAGCAGAACGCGATGAACACATCAGCCAAACTCTGGGAGGACGCAAAGCAGCACAAGAAGCGCTACAAAAAGTTGATGCAGTACAGTACGCGCAAACACGTAATTTTTTCACAGGTGCAGTCACGCGACTTTCGCCTTACATTCGTTATGGTGTTTTGAGTTTGCGAGAAATTCGAGATTATGTCCTTGAACGGGTACAGCAACAAAATGATGCTACGAAATTAATTAACGAGTTAGGCTGGCGCGACTATTGGCAACGGTTGTATGTGAAGTTAGGGGATGGAATTTGGAAAGACCAGGAAGAGTATAAAACTGGTTACACTGTAGCTGAATATGCACCCGAATTGCCGCAAGATATCAGACAAGGAACCACAGGTATGGTTTGTATAGACAGCTTTAGCCATGATTTAAAAGAAACTGGCTATTTACATAACCACGCCCGGATGTGGCTAGCTGCTTACATTGTCCATTGGCGGCAGATTCGTTGGCAAGCAGGAGCCAAGTGGTTTCTCGAACACCTTTTAGATGGAGATCCGGCTAGCAATAATATGTCCTGGCAGTGGGTTGCTAGTACGTTTAGTCAGAAACCCTATTTTTTCAATCGTGAGAACTTAGAACGCTACACTAAAGGCATTTATTGTCAAAAATGTCCCCTTTACGGTCATTGTGATTTTGAAGGCAGCTATGAAGAATTAGAACAGCGACTTTTTCCCAAAGGGGAATTTAGCAAACAAGCTAATAGCCAAAGTTGGCAGCGTGATAAAAAAGGGAAGGGGAGTAGGGGGAGTGGGGGAGGACAAGGGAGACAAGGGAGAGAATAATAACAAATGACAAATGACAAATGACAAATAACAAATGACAAATGACAAATGACAAAACCAATTGTTTGGATACATGGAGATTGCCTCAGCCCATACAACCCTGTACTACAAAAATATCCCGATGCGCCAGCTATCTGGGTTTGGGATGAGGCTTTAATAGAGGAATGGCAACTAAGTCTCAAACGCCTCACGTTTATTTACGAATGCTTGCTAGAGTTACCCGTTGTTATCCGTCGTGGCGATGTGGCACAAGAAATTTTAGCTTTTGCGAAAGAACATGATGCAAATTTAGTTGTCACAGCCGAAAGTCCCAGTCCCCGATTTGATGATATCTGCAATCAGATGGAGCGTTCTATAGGAGTGGAAGTGCTAGAGGTGGAACCATTTTTTGATTATGATGGCTATATTGACTTGAAGCGGTTTTCGCGCTACTGGAAAGTGGCTCAAAATTATGTTTTTGAGTAGGGGAATTGTAAAATTGTTATAGTTTGCGTAGGCGTAGCCCGCCGCAGGCATTGCTAAAGGCTCAGATTCTCCACTTATATTAAAAGTTGGGGATTTTTGGCACATCCTACAAGAAATATTGGGATATTTTATACTTGAAATTCCTCCCAATGACATAGCTTTTTTAACCCACACCAAACCCCGTGTATTGCCTTACTAATGGTTCATGAAATGCCAAAATAATATCTTCCTTTGGAATTCCTAACTTTACTAAGTCATTGGCAATACCAATCTCAGTACCGTCGTTTTGTATCCAAATCTTCCCATCTTTGATATCAAGATGCAAAACACACCCATATTGTCGTCGTCGACTCTTCCAGCCTACGTATACTAATTGATAGCGATCGTTAATAGGATCAAAAATAATTTGTTTTTCTATTTCACTCTTTGATGAACCTCGACTAGCGTATTCTGCCAGTAATTGTTGAATATAAGCTCGATATTGTTCTAATTTTTCCATTCTACAATCCCCTCATTCACAGGATCGTAAACGATTAGCTTTAGTTGAGAGCGTTGAATAACAATTTGAATAAATTGCAATGCAAAGAAGCTGCTATAAGTTCCTAAAGGAACAGCTAAGTATAAAACTCGTTCTGGTTCTTAAATCTCTAGTGCTGTATGAAATTCGTAAATATTTGATTCACCAAGAAAACTTTTAATCTCAACCGCTATTTTTTCTCCGGCTCTCTCAGCTGCTAATATCGGTTCTGCACCCAAATCAATGTACATTCAACCCCACCGACTTCAATTTCTAGAGGATCATCTGTAATCAACCAACCTTCTTTTTCTAGTCCTTTTCTAACAGCATCATGAAAAATATCTTTTGCAGCCATTTAAATATAACTTTCTTAAATATGTAGATGAATCAAGTGCAGCTGACCGCAGGGGATTACAAATTGGTATTGCTTTTAAATATAGCACTGGATATAAAAAGTCAAAGCCCTTGCAATTGATTGACTTTCCGCAATCCGTTAAAAATATGAAGCATTAAATTTTCTGACTACCTTCTCGTGCTAAATTATTAAAGCTTGGAGTTGGGAAACTCCGGTGAAATTCCGGGACTGTGCCGCAGCTGTGATGGGATCGCCCAAGTCAGAATGCCAACTCTCAAGATGTCAAAGAAGACACACTCACCGTCTACTCCCTGCGTTGCACGGGGAAGGAGTTACAAGTTTGCTTTCTGGAGTTGCCACTTGTCCTGGCTTATTTTACGCTACACCCGCCGCAGATGGTATATTATCTCGCATTAGAATACCAGGTGGAATTATTAGTAGTCAGCAATGCCGTGCGATCGCAGATATAGCAGATCAGCATGGCGGCGGCTATGTGGATGTGACTAATCGAGCTAACTTACAAGTCCGCGAAATCCGCACGGGGATCGATGCTGAGGTTCTGAAGCATCTACAAAATATAGGATTAGGTTCTCACAATTCTGTTGTAGACCACATCCGCAATATTATGACCAGCCCAACTGCTGGTATTGACCCGCAAGAATTAATTGACACTCGCCCTTTTGTCCAAGATTGGGATAATTATATTGCTGCACATCCGGCGCTTTCGGGACTGTCGGCAAAATTTAGCGTTTGCTTTGATGGTGGTGGGATAATTCGGGTGTGCGATCGCCTAAATGATATCCTATTTGCTGCTGTCTTAGTTGATGGTGATGTTTATTTCCGCCTCCATCTCAGTGTCGGCGCAAAGGGCCAACCACCTAGTGATACGGGAATTTTGTTACCACCAGAGCAATGTTTACCCCTCTTGGCAGCTTTGGCAGAGGTCTATCTAGCTCATACTAAGACTACAAATAAGCGTCGGCTACGTCTCTTAGAGTTATTGAATACTTTGGGTTGTGAAAATTATCTCCAAGAAGTTCAACAGCGTTTACCTTTCCCTCTTTTGTACGGTGAAGCGGGAAAATACCTAACCCCTCAACCCCTAAAGGAATTCTCTGCTATTCCTCAAGGAGAGGGCAAGTATCAGCATATTGGTATCCATCCCCAACCTCAGCAAGGTTTATTTTACATTGGTATCGTCTTGCCTTTGGGACGATTGGAAAGTAGACAGATAAAGGGTTTGGCAGATTTAGCCGCAAAATATGGTAGCGGTAGTCTTCGGTTAACCCCCTGGCAAAATTTGCTCTTAACTGATATTCCTCTGCAATGGCTTGGTGATATCCAAAGTGAAATTGCTTTTTTAGGATTAGATTCTTCTGCAACTAACATAAAAAGTGCATTAGTTGCCTGTTCTGGAAACAGGGGTTGTGCCTCTTCTGCTACGGACACTAAAAGTCATGCGTTGGCATTAGCGGAGTATCTTGAAACTCGCGTTACTCTCGATTGCCCTATTAATATCCACTTCACTGGCTGCGAAAAATCCTGCGCCCAGCACAGCAAGAGTGATATTACTCTGCTTGGTGTCAGCCTCAATACTGACAGTGGAGCTGTGGAAGGCTATCACGTTTATGTTGGTGACAGCAAGCAGAAATTTGGACGGCAAATATATCAATATGTGACTTTTGCTGAACTACCTGCATTAATAGAGCGGATGCTAGATATATATAAAATTCAACGTCTAAATTCTGATGAGTCCTTTGGGGAATTTGCTAATCGATATGCAGTGCCCCAATTACAGCACTTATTTAATATTATTCCTGAACAATAAGATTCCCAACTTTTTATAAAAGTCAGCAATCTGAGCCTTTCGATTTTCATTGCTCAATCCAAAATTAAAAATCCAAAATCCCAAATCGAATGCCCGACTATATCCGAGATGCCAACGAAATTTACCGTAATTCTTTTGCAATCATCCGGTCAGAAGCAAACCTAGATGTGCTACCACCAGATGTAGCAAAAGTTGCTGTACGTCTCATCCATGCCTGTGGGATGACGGATATTGTTACTGACTTGGGATATTCACCAACAGCAGTGCAATCCGCAAGGACAGCACTAGCAGCAGGAGCTACAATTCTATGCGATTGCCGCATGGTTGCTGATGGCGTTACCAGGCGACGTTTGTCTGCCAATAATCAAGTTATCTGTACTCTCAACGAGCCAGAAGTCCCAGAAATTGCCCAGCGTTTGGGTACTACAAGGTCGGCGGCAGCCCTAGAATTATGGCGATCGCACCTGGAAGGATCGGTAATTGCAATTGGGAATGCGCCTACAGCACTATTTAGATTGTTAGAAATGCTCGATGAAGGTGTGCCGAAACCTGCGATTATCTTAGGCTTTCCAGTGGGATTTGTTGGTGCAGCCGAATCGAAAGCAGCATTGGCGGCAGATAGCAGAAATGTACCATTTTTAACATTACATGGTCGGCGTGGTGGGAGTGCGATCGCAGCCGCAGCAGTTAACGCCCTGGCAACGGAGGAAGAATGAATATGGACAAAGGTCGTCTTTACGGAATTGGTGTCGGCCCTGGCGATCCCGAACTATTGACTCTCAAAGCACTGCGGTTATTACGTGCCGCTCCTGTGGTAGCTTATCAGTCAGCCACAGATAAAGAAAGTATCGCTAGAGCGATCGTGGCGCAATATCTTCCTGGGAATCAAATCGAGGTGTTATTTCATCTCCCCCGCGCTTTGGAGCCAGAAAAGGCCAAGTCTATTTATGATAAGGAAATTGAACCAATTGCCGAACATTTAGCGGCAGGTCGAGATGTGGTGGTGCTATGCGAGGGAGATCCATTTTTCTATGGTTCCTTCATGTACCTATTTACGCGGTTATCTGACCAGTATCAAACAGAAGTCGTCCCTGGAGTTTCTTCGTTGATGGCTTGTCCGGTAGCCTTGGGTATGCCTTTCACCTACTACACTGATATTCTCACCGTACTACCTGCCCCATTGCCCCCAGAAGAACTAACTACACATTTGTTGATGACTGATGCGGCAGCAATTATGAAGCTAGGTCGTCACTTTACCAAAGTACGGGATATCTTGCATAAATTAGGGCTAGCATCACGAGCAAAATATATTGAGCGGGCATCAACTTCACAGCAACGCATTATACCTCTGGATGAAGTCGATCCAGATAAAGTCCCCTATTTCTCAATGATTGTAATCCCAACTAAGAATCGGCTTTGAACCAATAGGCTTGGGTTAAGATGCGATCCTCCCTAAGCCCTTTTTTAAAGGAGTTGGGAGGATCGGAAATCTCTAAACACTACTAATTGATTCATTTTTACAAGCGTTGTAGCAGGCTCAAACCGTGGGTATCAGTACCACAGGTATTGAAAAGAAAGTATTCATCAGCCAACTTTTGCACTTGTTCTGATTCCAATACGCTGGGTTGCCAAGGTTTAGGGTTATTGTAGGCATAAAAAGTTTCTACGCCATCAATACCCTTTTGGGATGCAGCTGGAATTAACTCAAAATGCGATCGCTTGTAACGCGCTGGATGAGCCAAAACTGCCAATCCCCCGGCTTCATGAATAGCAGCAATCACGTTACTTGCCTGATATTCTTGCCCTGTAGTCGGCCTTCTTTGCAGATAGGGTTTCATACTAGAGTGTTCTGGAGCAAAAGCATAAGCCAAAATGTGAACTTCTGTATCCAGAAGGTTCGCATTAATTTCCACACCACTCCACAGAAGAGGAGCGCTTGCACCAGAATTACTCCACTTCCAATCTTCTAACCAAGCAAGGGCAGCTTGATAGCCCATAATACCATGATGGTCAGTGATGGCTAATCCTTTTAGTCCAATAGCCATCGCCTGCTCCATCAATGCACTCGGCTGCAACCTGCCATCCGAGTACATTGTATGCGTATGAAAGTTGAATAACCTTGGACAACTATATGCATCAATGTTCTGGAATACTTGCTTCAAAAGTTCTGCCGAAGCAGTAGTCCGGGTCAAATTTACAGCCATAACCCCCTCTGAATAAAAATATATACTTTTAACACACTAAAACGCCCCATTTACAGATGAGAAATTTCCAACACTGCAAATTAGTATTGGTAGCTACTTTCTCAGCTTTATCAGCAAATTTTTCAATATGTTAAGACTACGTTAGCAAATCTTAACCTCAGTAGTCATGGGTAATTTGCACTACTTTAGAAATAAGTGGTAAAAAATATTGCATATTAAATTTTATAAATATACCTAGACTATTTTTAATAAATGGTTTGTATCAAAGGATTAGGAAAATAATTTTCTACAATCAATCTGAAATTAAAATATATATTGTGTGTAAAAATTAATATATGTTTAACAGTAATTATACTAAAATTATTTAATCCAGTGATGATTTCAATCTAGGCATTGCATGAGTGAGTTTACAATAGTTGCAAAAAAACTAGCGATGTCTACGACGGGCTATGCCTAGCTTGCGGCTGATTATACTCCCCGCGCGATCGCAAAAGAATCTCCCTTCAACGTTACCCCAACCGGTTCTATTACCACCTCGCGGCTAAGGGACGCTTCCACCCTTCCAGCAATCACAGCCGTTAGCTGATGTTCTCTTGCGAGGATGACAATCCTTTCTGCATCCTGCACAGACTCTGTATAGAATGCAAATCCGGCTCCGTAATTGAACACGGAAAGCATCGTCTCTGCCCCACCCTCAAGATGACCCTCGACAAATTTAAATATCTCTGGCACTGGGAGCATAGTTTCAATGACATATCGAAGCGGCTTTACCGACCGCATCAACTTTTGCCAACCATGTCCGGTGATATTCTCTATCGCAGTGGGGCGAATTCCCTCACCAAGCACCGCTTGTACAAGGGGCGTGTAGAGATATGATGCTGCATTCATCGCTTCCCAGAACTCCTGCCCACTCGGAAGTTTTGTTCTATAGCCATCAGGGAGAGACTCAGCAAGCTTTCGCAGTGGGGTAAAGCCGTTCTCATGGGGGCCAGAACTCTCGACCAGAACAATGGTATTTCCGGCATCCAGGCGCGAGCTATCAATGGGAGCGACCCCAGGCGGCATCACGCCAAAAACCGAACCTGCAATATCAAGCCGGCCTGGAATCATCTTAGTTTTTAGCTGAGGAGTTTCACCTGAGAGATAAACACACCCCACTCGTTTGCACCCCTCAACAACTCCATCCAAAAACCCATCAAGGAAAGTGGGGGTAAAGATCGTTTCAGGAGTACTTGATGGTAGATAAAGACCAAGAAGTAGAGTCTGCATCCCTGATGTTGCCGCATCATTTGTCAGACACGAGATGATCTTGATACCGATGTTCCACCAGAATCGCCGAAGTTCTTCTTCAGAAAGGTCATCAGGGCGGGTATCGTCTGCCGTTCCTAGTCCTTCGGGGACGAGTGTTAAAGAAAGTTCTGGAGCGCCCGCTTGAATAAATGGAGCGAGGTTGAAGCTGAAAGCGTTAGCACTTGCTCCAAGACCCGATGCGGGGACGGTTCCATAGGCGCTTGCAAAGGTAAGCGTGCGTTTTGCAGCTTCGATGAAGCGTCTTTTTGCGGCATCGAGAGTATCGTAATCGACTTGATCGACTTGAGCCATCAGGTTGCGTTTTAAGTTAGGAGTTAGAAGTTAGGAGTGAGGAGTTAGGAGTTAGAAGTTAGTAAAACTCATAACTCCTAAGCCATCAGGTTGCGTTTTAAGTTAGGAGTGAGGAGTTAAAAGTTAGGAAAACTCATAACTCATAACTCCTAACTCGTCACTACTTTAAAATACCTCATCTTCAATACCGCGCCACCATTCACCTAAATTCATCAAGTCTTGGTAAATATCTTCTAATTCTTTGGTATAGACATCATTTGTAAGTGTTGCTCGACGCTCTTGCAATTTCTTGAGGCGCAGTTGTACTAATACCCAAGGTTTAGTAATGCTATTTGTTGCTTCGATGTATTGCGCTAGTTCTTTGCTATCCATAATGTTTTATATTTTTAAGACTTACACCCTGTACAAAATAATCATGTTGTGTATAAGGTCAAAACTTAGTTTCAGGTTTTTATTAATCATTCTTTTATGGTAAATTGATCCGCCTTTTAGGGCAATTCATAAATTGCACCTACAACAAATGGTTTTTTAAAACATTCATATTTGGTGTTTTCTGTCAATGCATAAGTCCTAAATTTGATTTTCATGCAACTACTTTTATTCAGCCCATGCCCATCCCACTACTGAAAAACAGAAAAGGGAGAAACTAAAAAGAATTTCTCCCTTTTCCTAGTGGGCTTTCTGCTTCAACTTTTGTAAATTAACTTCTGGCGCAGCTTACTAAGAGGCATCGCACTCAGTTAAATTCAGCAATTAATTAAGCTTTAGCCAAGTTTTCAGCAGCAAAGTCCCAGTTAACCAAGTTATCTAGGAAATTCTTGATGAATGCTGGACGGGCATTTCTGTAGTCAATGTAGTATGCATGTTCCCAAACATCCAAGGTTAGGAGTGCCTTCTTGCCATGAGCTAGAGGGTTTTCTGCATTTGGTGTTTTGATCACCTTTAGCGTACCACCATCATCAATCAGCCAAGACCAACCACTGCCGAATTGGGTTGCAGCCGCGTTAGAAAACTCTTCTTTGAATTTGTCAAAACTACCAAAATCCTTATCAATTTTGGCTGCGAGATCGCCGGTGGGTGCGCCGCCACCATTTGGTTTCAAGGAATTCCAGAAGAAGGTGTGGTTCCAAACTTGAGCAGCGTTGTTGAAGATTCCCACTTTAGAGGAGTCTTGGAAGGAAGTTTTGATCACCTCTTCTAGAGACTTATCAGCAAGTTCTGTTCCTTCAGTGAGCTTGTTGAGGTTGTCTACATAAGCTTTGTGATGCTTACCATAGTGATACTCGAAAGTTTCAGCTTTCATGCCATTTGGCTCTAAAGCATTAATATCGAAGGGTAGCGGAGCCTGTACAAATGCCATTGTGTCAAATCCTCTCTTTACCGGTTTCCAGTTTTAAGCTATTGCAGAAGCTTGGGAAATTAACAGCTTTTATTTTTGAGGTTTTATGTCTTTAATGATGAAACATAAAACTTAACATCGTCATTCTACTACCAAAGTGAAGACGAAAACAAAGTACTTTGGTGATAAGTCAAATCGCTAGGAATCCACGATTATCAATAAAAATGGCTAATATTTCGTAGCGAAAGGCCAATATACTAATTAGCATTTAGGAGTTAAAGCCTTTATACTTCTACCTTTAGTAGGATAAATTGCAATAACAAAAATCAGTCGAAAGCAAGATAATTTAATACTTAAAAAAATAATATTATATTTATTCTTCAATAAAGCTTGATTTTAAATCGATAGTTAGATTAGCTATTTTATTTAAAGGATGGTAAGTGAACGATCGCTGACCCACCACCCTTTGAAACTAAAAAGCTAACCGTGAATAGCGGTAATTACTACTGAGATAAACGCTGCTGGTAATAGTTAACAATTTGTGCCGTAACTTCAGACACATCCAAACCATCGGTTTGAACTTCAATCGCATCTGCTGCTTTTTGCAGAGGTGAAACTTTGCGGGTACTATCTTTCCAGTCACGTTCGGCAATATCCCGTTCTAGCTGCTCTAAATTGATTTCGGGTTGACCTTGTTTGTTAAAGTCTTCCTGCCGACGACGGGCGCGTTCACTTACAGAAGCGGTTAAGAATATTTTCACTTCGGCATCGGGGAACACGTGAGTACCGATGTCTCGCCCTTCAGCAACTAAACCACCTTTTTTACCCCAGCTTTGCTGTTGTTTAACCAGTGCTTGACGGACAGCGCTTTGGGCTGCGATCGCAGATACAAGAGATGTTACCTCAACGGTGCGAATTACCTGGGTAACATCAGTACCATTTATCCAAACCCGCACGGACGATTGTAAATCCTGGGCAGGAGTAAGTTCAATTTTACACAGGTTAGTTAATTCAGCGATCGCACACTCATCATCAATAGCAATGCCCTTTTCCAGCACTAACCAAGTGACAGCACGGTACATTGCTCCTGTATCTAAATAGACTAAACCCAGATTTGCTGCCACTTGTCGCGCCACTGTGGATTTTCCAGCACCGGCTGGGCCATCAATGGCGATAATGGGTTGACGATCGCGCAATATGGTATTGTCAATCAAACGTGTAGAACCAAGACGGGCTGCGATCGCCAACATTCCTTCCTCCTCAACTTTTTCTAAAGACATCAACGTAGTCGGTTCAACTAATTCAATATATTCCACTAAAATTGTGCTGACCATTGCCACTTCTTGCTGTACCACTGCTATCAACTTGTTGCTATTGCGATCGCCTGCAATAAAAGCAGCTTCAGCCCGTTGCAAGCCGCGATATAATGCAGCCGCTTGCTCTTTTGCCGTTGCAGTCAAATATTGATTACGCGAACTGAAGGCAAGACCCGACGCTTCTCGCACTGTTGGACAACCAACAATTTCTACTGGCAAATTTAAGTCAGCTACTAAGCGTTTAATAATTGCTAGTTGCTGACCATCCTTTTGACCAAAGTAGGCACGGTCAGGCTGTACCAAGTTAAAAAGCTTGGCAACAATCGTAGCGACACCTTGAAAGTGACCCAGCCGAGAACGACCACACAAGCCTGTCATCATAGCAGATGGTGGTATAACTTGTGTAACCTTTGATTCTTGTATACTCTTCTGGGGAACCGCCATCTCTTCAGGACTCGGTGCAAAAATGGCATCTACCCCAGCTTGTTCGCAAAGTTGTTGGTCTTGCTCTAAAGTGCGGGGATAGCGTTGATAATCCTCATTGGGAGCAAATTGCAGGGGATTGACGAAAATACTCACAATCACCGTAGAATTTTCTTGCCGCGCTCGTTGGATCAAGCTTAAATGCCCTTGATGCAAATTCCCCATCGTTGGCACTAGACCGACTGCCGTCTGATACCAGTCAGTCATCTCATCTAGTCTTAAATCCTCAGTAACCGCGTTTTCTAAGCAGCGTTTAGTTAAATAGCAGCGTAAAGCTGCGACTGTTGTCAGCAGGCGCACAAAAATACCCCTAGTTCTTATCGATCCCTCCCCCGTTAGTTTATATCTGAAATAGGGGAAGAGTTGATTGAACTAGGGGAATTGGGGATTGGGGATTGGGGATTGGGAATTGGGAATTGAGAATTGGGGATTGGGAATTGGGAATTGAGAATTGGGGATTGGGAATTGGGAATTGAGAATTGGGGATAGAAAGGAGACTTTTTTAGTAGTTTTTTTTTCTCTACAAAGTCTCAGTCCTAGTCACTAGTCCCCAGTCCCTAGTCACCAGTCCCCAGTCCCCAGTCCCTAATAATTATCTTCCCAAAACTTCAATATGTACTGGTGCTACGCCACTGCCCATCATTCCTAAAACCCTAGCTGCACCAGCAGATACGTCAATGACTCGACCCCGAATGTATGGGCCCCGGTCATTAATTCGTAGCACTACAGAACGGCCGTTACGGGTGTTGGTTACACGCACTTGCGTACCAAAGGGTAAGCTGCGATGGGCGGCAGTCATTGCTTCTGGGTTGAATCTCTGACCGCTAGCAGTACGAGTACCAGAACCGTCATAGCCGTAATAAGAAGCCATGCCTCTTAAAGTAGCTCGCACTACTCCAACAGCAATCTGTTGAGGCAACTTTGGTACTGATATTGGTTGACGTACTGGTAGATTGGCAATTTCTTTTAGGGGAGATGCATTGCCTAGAAGTCTCCGCAGGCGATTAGTTGCTTGCAATGCATCTTCCGCCAAATTTTTGGTGGGATTGGTCTGTGCTAATCGCGTATCTTCGTTAATTTCGACCAATTCTTCGCCATTAATTTTGATTACATAGCGATCGCCATCTTGCTGGGGAGGAACGCTTTTGTTTTGCGCTTGATTGGCACTGGATTTTTCCCCTGCTTTCCAACTGACGGTAATCTTGCTCCCGTCCACATTTTCCCGATTCAACTGGTTTATCTTAGCTGCTACTACACTAGCTATCTGAACTGGGTCATTGTCTTCGGAACTAATTTGGTTACTTACATTTGTTAAGTTCCCGGTATTCAATGCGTTTGATGAATTGCTAGCAATAAGGGCGTACGATTGTACGCCCCCAGTATTTCCAATTTCACCAACTTTTTTAGATTCAAAATTCGTATTTGATACAGAACTCAAAAAGGTGATAACAGGTATATTTTTGATAAAAAGGGTTGCCGCCTTACGTCCTTTAATGTCGTGAGGATGAATTTGTGTAATCACAGCATCCAAGGTTTGTTTCCCTGCTCTGGATTGGTACTCTCCCACTTTAACCACATCAGGGGCAGGTGATTTTTGGGATGCTAGCGCATTTCCCTTGGTGGTTTGAGTACAACCGACTGAAGGTATGCCCAAAACAGCCATAGACAGGGCAACAATAATCCACAAATGTCTTTGATTCATGCGTCCGTTTTTGAAAGCGACTGTAGAACTTTAAGTTTTATAAACTGCGGGATTTTTCACTTGTAAAAGTGATTTCCCTTCTGACAAACTCGAACTCGTTCCGTTTTCACTTTGTGAATTTATAACTGCAACAGACTAACACGAACCTTTTGGCTTGGGGATCAGGGTTTTAGCGTAATTATCGACTGTTTAATTAAATTAAAGTTCCTAATTTTAGCGTGAAACCTTTCTCAAAGGCGGACTTTGGCTATGTAACGCTTTTTTCTACAACTCAAAAATTTCTTAAAAAAACTTTACCCTTAGTCCATGCCAAAGTGACGATACCCTATTGATTTCTCTTCTAAAGGCTCACTACTATGCGTGTATTCTAGATAACATGTATTTTCACTATTTCCTATAAGAAGATAATATAACTTTAATTAAATGGCATCGGCATAAATACTTAAAATCATTTATTTAATGAAATATTTAGATTTCCTTGTGAATAAGCCGTGACATGAGTTACATCTTAAATAATTATGCAAATTAGTTGAAGTTTAATCTTTTTTTTCTACTTAGATTAATGATGACTTTTGTTCTCCATAAGTTAACTTAGAATAGTGATTAATATAACTTTTGTTTACCGTATTACTGAGTATAAAAAAAAGAAAGATACTCAACTTAATATTTTTTGCGATTAATGATGAAAAAATTAGGAAATCTTAGCGATCGCCTATAAATGAGCAAAGACAGGTATCAGAAAGCACAACAGATAAATCTAATTCTAAGTATTTGCTCAAGGGTAATTTTTTAAAGCAAAGTGTATATTCCAAAATCTTGCCAATTGTAGGGAGGTACAGCTGCACCCTACTATATATAGTGAATATTTTGGGGAATGCTACCAACCTGATGACAAGCCAAGTAAATCAAAAAGATTTAGAAATAGATTCATCGCCATTATTAGCTGTTCTTAAGGAATTGCATTCTCAGTACAAGTTACTGCAAGAGGGTGCAGTAGCTAAATATATTCCAGAACTAGCGAAGGCAAACCCAGATTGGTTCAGTATTTGCATTGTCACAGTAGATGGTCAGATATACAAAGTTGGGGACTATGACCAACTCTTTACCATTCAGTCGATTTCTAAAGTGTTTGCTTATGGACTTGCCTTAGAAGATCATGGACTCGATTATGTTTTAACTAGAGTTGGCGTGGAACCCACTGGGGATGCATTCAACGCGATTGTTTTAGATGAGCAATCGAAACGACCTTATAATCCAATGGTAAACGCTGGTGCGATCGCAACCACTAGCTTAATTAAAGGTTCAGGCCCTACTGAACGCCTTAACCGAATGCTGGAGATGTTCAAACGATATATTGGCCGGGATGTGTTCGTTGACATTTCAGTTTTTACCTCAGAACGCAGTACCGGACATCGCAACCGCGCAATGGCGCATCTGATGCTCAACTTTGGCATGATCGACCGGAATATTGAAGAGTCGCTGGATCTTTATTTCCAGCAGTGTGCTGCGATCGTGAATTGCCAAGACTTAGCAGTGATGGCAGCTACCTTGGCTAACAAAGGTATGAACCCCATCACCAAAGAACAGGCAGTAGATAAGCGTTACATCAAAGATATTCTGAGTGTGATGTACACCTGCGGAATGTATAACTTTGCAGGTGAGTGGGCTTACAAAATTGGGATTCCAGCCAAAAGCGGCATTTGTGGCGGGATTATTGCAGTAGTACCCAATAAAATGGGCATTGGAGTTTTTTCGCCCCTGTTGGATGTGCGTGGTAATAGTGTGCGCGGGGTGAAGGTGTGTGAAGAACTTTCCCAACGGTTAGGTTTACATCTATTTGATTGTTCCGGTCAAGATGGGAAATTGCGGACTAGGGATTAAAAGCTAGTTATCCTTCGGGTAAGCATTTCATTTTTGCAGATCACAACTCAGGAGTGAAGACTATAGAAAGAGCTAATTGATATATTTCACGACGGGGAAGGGAGGTAAACTTTGCTAACTGACGGCTAGCTTGCGATCGCGATATTCCCTGACTAATTAACTGTTTCAATTCGGCTTTCAATTCTTCTTCTGTTAGTTGGGGCTGACTGGCTGGAATTCCCGCCACTACTAATGTATATTCACCTTGGGGTTCTCGTTGGCTATAGTAAGCGATCGCTTCGGCAATTGTCCCCCGCCAGAATTCCTCATACAATTTAGTTAACTCTCGACACAGCACAATTTGGCGATCGCTTCCCCAAACTTGTGCTAAGTCTTGTAAAGTATCTCGCAAGCGGTGGGGCGATTCATAGAAAATTAATGTGCGAGATTCTGTTTGCAGAGATTCTAAACGTTCTTGTCTGTGTTGAGTTTTCGCTGGGAGAAAGCCTTCAAAGACAAATCGATCGGTTGGTAATCCTGCTGCACTCAAAGCGGTAATTGCTGCACTAGCGCCAGGAATAGGAACTACTGAAATCCCCGCCTCAATACAGGCTTTCACCAGTTCATATCCAGGATCGGAAATTCCTGGCATTCCAGCATCACTCACAAGAGCGATCGCTTTATCGTTAACTAAATGCTCTAATAATTCTGGGATGCGGCTGGTACGATTATGTTCGTGGTAGCTCACTTGGGGAGTCTTAACTTGAAAATGTTGTAGTAGTTTCCCTGTGTGACGGGTGTCTTCCGCAGCAATAATATCCACAGTCTGCAAAATTCTTACCGCCCGAAAGGTTATATCTTCCAGGTTGCCAATGGGTGTACCGACAACGTAAAGTGTTCTTGGTTTTGGATCGGTTTGCATGAGCAATTAGGAGTTTGTAGAGACGCGATTCATCGCGTCTGTGCTTTGTAGAGACGCGATTCATCGCGTCTGTGCAGGAGAGACAGGAGAGACGCGATAAATCGCGTCTGTACAAGAGAGACGAAATATATATGATATATGGTTAATCCAAAATCCAAAATCCAAAATCCAAAATCGGATTGTGGGTTATTCGTGGGTTTAGTAACCTTAGATTTGATTTACCTTGCTGACTCTGCCCCAAAAAATAATCAGAAGATTGTCGCTATTGACCATACTGTAGCAGCAGGTGGGCCAGCAACCAACGCAGCTGTGACTTTCAATTATTTAGGTAATCAGGCTACAGTCTTGGGTGTAGTGGGTTCTCACCCAATGACACAGCTAATTCGAGGTGATTTGGCAAATTACAAAGTTGCGATCGCAGACCTTGAGCCTATCACTGATTTAGCACCGCCTGTTTCTTCAATTATTGTCACTCAAGCTACGGGTGAACGGGCTGTGGTTTCGATCAATGCTGTCAAAACTCAAGCCAACAGCGCATCTATCCCGCCAGATATTTTGTCAAATATTAATATAGTACTAATTGATGGACATCAAATTGCGGTTAGTTATTCCATAGCTCAAATGGCTAAAGCTAAGAATATCCCAGTAGTAATTGATGGTGGCAGTTGGAAACCTGGATTTGAGCAAATTTTGCCATTTGTGGATTATGCCATCTGTTCGGCTAATTTTTATCCCCCTAATTGCCAGACTGGAGAAGACGTTTTTGCCTATCTGAGCGGATTTGACATTTCTTACATTGCCATTACTCACGGGCAAAAATCAATTGAATACTTGAGTTGCACTAAAACTGGTATCGTAGATGTGCCACAGATTCAAGCGGTTGATACATTAGGGGCTGGAGATATTTTCCACGGTGCTTTTTGTAATTACATTTTACGGGAAAGTTTTACTGATGCGCTGGCGCTAGCAGCTAATATTGCTGCTAATTCTTGTAAATTTTTTGGGACTCGGCATTGGATGAATTTAAAGAGCTAAATTAAACAAGGTCAAATTTAATGAAAGACTTACAAGAAATATTAGCGATCGCTCGTGAGATCGGTTGGGGCGCAGCAGATATACTGCGATCGTATTACCACGGCACAGCAAAAGACCCTAATTTAGACGTACAATATAAACAAAATGAACCTGTTACCGTTGCCGATGTAGCTGTAAGTCAATATATTTTGCAGAAGCTACAAGCAAGTTTGGGCAACGAAGATTTTGCTTACATCAGCGAAGAAACTTATCAATCCCCAACTATTGGCACGCACCCTTCTGCCCCTTGGGTATGGATAATTGACCCTTTGGATGGTACACGAGATTTTATCGAAAAAACTGGAGACTATGCAGTTCACATTGCTTTAGTCAAGGAAACACGCCCAGTATTAGCAGTGGTAGCAGTACCAGAAGTAGAAAAATTATATTACGCTATCAAAGGTGCAGGGACATTTGTAGAAACCCGTGACGGATCTGTTCCTTTACAAGTATCTTCAGGGAAACGAGTTGAGGATTTAACTTTAGTAGTTAGCCGCTCTCACCGCAACCAACGCTTGGATTATTTACTACAAAGCTTACCTTGTCAAAATCAGAAAGCTGTAGGTAGTGTAGGTTGCAAAATTGCTACTATTGTCGAACAACAGGCAGATATCTACATTTCCCTTTCCGGCAAGTCTGCGCCCAAAGATTGGGATATGGCAGCACCAGAACTGATTTTAACCGAAGCTGGTGGTAAGTTTACTCACTTTGATGGCGCTCCGTTGCAGTATAACACTGGTGATATCAATCAATGGGGAGGTTTGCTGGCTAGTAATGGTGAATATCATGAAGTGCTGTGCAAGGAAGCAGAAAAGGTTTTAGCAGAGTTTGACCAAAGCTAATGGGTATTTGAAGATGAGTATTTTTAATTTTGTTTTTTTAAACAGTTATACATGTTATGATTGCACCGACTACCGATAATAATCTTTACCCATTAGTCCACAGTTGAATTTTCAAAACACTAAATACCTGAGCGATCGCTAGTTAAAATCGATTTCCTCTTAAAAGTGTAACTCTGATAGTACAAACAACAAAAGCCCTTCATTGGCAGGTATGCAAACCTATCTGCATATTTTTATATAGGGACAAAGTTCCGCATGAGACGATATTCAAAGGCGGAAGGCTGTGCTACACTCATGGACATAAAGATTATTTTCGGTTGAGTAACTAGTTTTGATTTCTAAAAACCGTCTCTCCGAATTTAACTCTCTACACTCCCTGAATTCGGAGATTTCTATGTCAATTTACGTCGGGAACCTGTCCTATCAGGTTACAGAAGAGGACTTAAAACAGGCTTTTGCAGAATACGGAACAGTAAATCGTGTTCAACTACCCACAGATCGGGAAACAGGCCGGCCTCGTGGGTTCGCTTTTGTGGAAATGGAATCAGACACACAAGAACAAGCTGCCATTGATGCACTTGATGGTGCTGAATGGATGGGACGTGACTTGAAAGTGAACAAAGCTAAACCTCGTGAGGATAGAAGCAGTTCTCCTCGTGGTAGCTGGGGTGGCGGTAATGCCCGCCGCAACAACAATCGCTACTAAAGTCGATTCCTAAAAGTTTCACATTTAGAGTCTCCAGCAGATAAAGCCAAAGGCCAAATTCTGCTGGAATATTTTATTTTGTATCTATTCTTGAACTATTCATCCATATTAAGGAGGAATGAGAATGACACAAGTAATTTTAGGAGAAAATGAAGGTATTGAATCAGCTTTGAGAAGATTTAAGCGGGAAGTTTCTAAGGCAGGAATTTTCCAAGACATGAGAAAAAAGCGTCACTTCGAGACACCTATAGAAAAAGAAAAGCGTAAAGCAATTGCTAGGCATAAGCAACGTCGTCAACAACGTTCTCGCTTCAATTAGAAAGTCCAAGCAAATTTACGCTTCATCGTTGCCATATCTCCAGCAAGGCAAAAGTAATTATGGCATACATTAATAAACAACACTGTTCGTAGTAGCGCTGAAAGGAAATACAGCGCTACTATAGAATTCATATTTAATTTTTGAAAAAACTCACTACAATTCAAAGAGCTTTCTTTTCTATTTATTACCTCTTGCCTCGCTATATAAATATATTCTTGCTCTATACCCATAAAATATTGTAGATATCGTTAGTCTGCAATGCTTGGCTCTGATTTTGAAAAATATGTTACGACTTTATCATTTATTACTAGGTTCTATTTTGGTAGTGTTAGTACCTCTGGGAGCAAAATTTGTTCTCCCCCAATTTTCTCCACCCACAAAACCTCCTAGCGTTGTAAAACTTTCCAACTCTAAAGAGGGAAATATCTGGCAGAAAATCTTGGGAAACACTCCTGCTCCAACTAACTGGCAAGTTGCAGCTTGTGAAGGAAATGCACCATTGTTGTGTATCTCCTCCAAAGGGGAACGTTTGGGTACAGTTGACATTAATGTTTACCCCTTAGCAAACAATGAGGATTTCCAAAAGAAACTTGTAGCAGTTGGTATTGCACCTGGTTCTCAAGCAGACTACCAAAGTCTTAAGTATCAAACCCAGGTATTACCAGCACTCAAAGCTTGGGTTACAGATCGCTACGCTGCATCTGCAAAAGCTCGTCAGCGTGAATATGGAGAAGAGATTACTTTCTCAACCTACCCACCGCAACCAGTACCCATTGGTAAGCTTCAGGGAATTCGCTATGGGTTCGCCGGACTTAAGGAAAAAGGCGGAGTACAAGAGCAACATATCGGTCATGTTGCTTTTGATGGCACTAAACTTTACGTAATTACCACTGCATTTGACACAAGTAGGCAAACAGGTAAGTTTGAGAAACTAGAAGACTTGGCTATTTTTCAACCTTACTTAGATGCGATCGCAGCAGATTTGCGTTTACCCTAAGAGCTAAGGTTACAGGTAATAGAAAGTAATCTGTCCCCTGTAACCTATAACCTATTCCCTTTTTAATTCTTCATCAACCTAAATCTCAGCCACCGCCCGTTCAATCAAGCGACGTGCTAAAGTTTGTGTGCCAGTGTGTTCGTAATAATTCGTTGCTACATCTAGGAACGCCGCGAGATAATCTAATTTGTCATCGGCAATATCGGTAAAGCTTTGCAAGTGGTGGACAACTTTTTGTGGCGTTAAATTATTCGCAGAGACTAGCCCACTCATCCAACCTTGAACTGAGTTAAAGCTTTCGCCGATAAAGTTAAGTTTACTACCAGCATTGCTCCCTGGAATCACATCTTTAATGCTTTGAAAAGTCGAGTTTTGCTCTAACTCTTGTGGATTTGTTTGATTAAGCCCAGATAAAGCTTTGCTGATGAAGTCTGGGCCCAGGGGTATCAAACCATCAACGCAAATCAATGCCACCATACGGATGAGTGATTCACCACTATACTCACCTAAAGAGGCAACAAAATCCCCAATACTGTCTCCAGGAATGCCGTTAATTTGACAGAATGCTACCAACTCAGCTACTAATTTTAATGTCAAATCAATAGTTTGGGCTTTGTCTGCTTTAGGAGTGACAGAGTTCAAAAAACCCAATAAAGGAATTTTTTCACCGACTTTGTTAGCTAATGCGGCTGCACCAAGGGCTTTATCTGTAGCATCAACGGTTTGATATAACCACAAAGCTGTTTGGTATCCTTGGGATTTGTCATTGAATAGATAAATGGCTCGTTCACCAATTTGCTGGATTAAATCTTCATCGTCTTCGCCAGTGACGAGCTTAATGGTGTTGACAAAGCCGACGGTATTTTGCCACTCTCCAGGAGCAACAAAATCGAGGGACTTTAACATAGAAATGGTCAAACCGCCTGTTGGCAATTGATCGACTAAATCAACAATCGACTTGCTCACAAAAATCTCCTTATTTAGGTTTTGTTATCTAAGTATTCGTAGCTCAAATTATTTCAGTTTAGCCAGACCATTAAGATTAAACTTCTCTAGCCAATCTGCGCGATCGCTAGCTGTAAATGACGGATCGCGGGAAAGTACTTTTACTTGGTACTTACCTACCAAAATTGCAGTTTGCGTCTTACCAACTTCTATTGCGGGATAACCACCAATTTTTTTGGCACTTTTCGAGAACTTGGCTGCTGCACTAGGTGTACTTGTAGTATCTGAAATGGATAGCAATGCTAGTTCCTTACCGCCTTTTTTCAACTTCGCTTCTGCGAAGCCTTTTTTCTCTTGGGTATAGACGCGCTGGTAGCCGTCACCTGAAGCAGGGAAAAGTTTATTAAATTCGCTACCCTGAGTTGCGGTTTTAGCCACTGCAACGTTTTTTTGCTGAGTACTTTCCTTTTGCGCTTGGTCAAAACGTCCAGGTGTTTTTGGACTACAGGCTGTTGTCAGTAGTACCACTGACAGCAATAAAGCGGCTACTACTCTACGTCCACGGTGTAAAATCATTATTGGCTTCTCCTTATACTTGAGCTTTGAGGCAATTATCTGCGCTGCTAGCAATTATTACCCGTAAAATTTACTTTTTGATAATTATTGCCTAAATTGTGAATTAATGAACGTTAATCAATGCAAAAACGCTCCCCCTTTCGGGAGAGCGTCTTTATTTTATAGATAATCCTGAAAAACGTGTCTCAGATTATCATTAACCGGATTAACCGTTGATAGCAGGAGCAGAAAGAGCAACAGGAGCGGATTGTGCAGATGCTAAATCGAGAGGGAAGTTGTGAGCATTGCGCTCGTGCATTACTTCCATACCCAAGTTAGCGCGGTTGATAACATCAGCCCAAGT
>NZ_JAVRCP020000061.1:0-32463 GCF_034530675.2 Nostoc sp. DedVER02 | reverse complement strand
TTGTCAGCGATCGCACAGGGTTCTTTCCCTTTACATTTTCCCATAAATGGTAAATCTTCCAAAACTGGATGCTCCCAGACTTACAGAATCATGAGGAACAGATTGAAAGATACCTAAAAAAATCTGGTTCAGAAATAGGTATTTTATACAATTATCATGACATTATTGCATATACGAAAAAAGACGCAGTATTTACGAGTAGTTATCTCAATAGTCTTAAAGATATACCACCGTTAATTTTACAAAATTCTAATAAATTAGAGAAGGATATATTAGAATTTGAAAAAGCTGTAAATGGAAGTTTTGATAGTTTTATTTATCTTATTAAAAAGTATGGAGAATATAAGCTGAATACAATAATTTTTAGACTTAAAAGTGAACAATTACCTGTCTTAGGCGCTTTCTTTGAATCTAAAGATCATCAGGTAAACTATCTTAGAAATGGTAAAATTCGACAAAGCTTTAATTCCCAAGATTTTGAAAAGCTAGTTTCTATTATTTATTGAGAAATATAACATATCTCCAAATAACAAATCATCGTAAGAAAAATGGTAGGAATTATCCTTCCCAGTCTTGACGAGTATCGCACAGAAAATTGTCTGCGATCGCATCATCAAATAAATAGGGGCAATGCTCTGGAAAAGTTCGTAGTGGTAAGTTAGTTTCTCGTAGCGCTAAATCAACAGCCGCTTCAAAGCCATCTAACAAGGCTTCTTCTATTCGAGACTTTAAGCTAGGGTTCTGTCGCAAATGTCTGTGGATAGCGCGACGCTGTTCTCGAATCGTTAAAAACCAACTGCGACAGCGTTGTTCGGGTTGATACTCCCACTTCAAGAGATGACCAAGTAATACACTCAGACTGCTTACGAGTTCCCGATACTCCTGTCTCCCCAAAGCTTGAATTTCCTCTTGCAGGTGTTGCCAGTCTAATTCCATAACTAGCCTCTGCTCTAACGCTTTAGCCTGCTGCTGTGTCCAGCCATAGAAGTCTTGATCGTACAAAAAAGGTTTGTCCATATTGAATTTTGACAGCAAGCGTCACTACGAATTACGAATTATTCAACTTGCTTTTGCTTCATCCCCAGACGCTTCAGCCACAGCCGCCAATCTATCTGCCGCAGCTTGGACAATTTGAGCCACTTGCGCCAGAGGCATGTGCTGGATTTGTCTCAGAATCAGACTCAAATCTGAAGTTTCTGCAATTGGCTTACCATCCAGACAGCTAAGTAACTCCTGGAGTGTGTAACCCGCTCTCACTGCGATTTTTGCTAAATATTCAGTATCAGGCACATTCACACCCTTTTCCCACAACTGAACAGCAGTAGCAGAAACTCCCAAAAGCTTGCCAAAAGCTCGCTGGCTCATTGAACCACGAGCTAGCTTAATGATTTCAATCAGTTTTTCTCTGCTTTCGATGTTCACTATTTATATAGCTAGCCAACTGTATTTACAAGTTTAGTGAGGAAAATCTAAAACTTTACTTTTAGCTTGACAAGCTTCATTGTTAATGATAATTTAAAATGATTATTGTAAGACCGCAATGAAACTTGCAATATCGATATAAAAATTTCAATCACGTTATCGGTAGTAATGCCGACAATATAAAGGGTGCATCATGTTTGGCAAGCCACGCAAGACTAATCAATATCGCCGCAAAGGTAAAAACCTTATAGCTACTAATAAAATTAAACCAGAACAGTGGCACATTTCAGACCTTCAGGTAAAAGAAGCTCTGAAAGCCAAAGGTCATGATGTTAAGGAAATCAAAAAAATTCACCGTCTGAAGCATCAAGTGTGTATTTCCTACTGGGATGTAAAAGGCAATATATGCAGCAGCTTTTTTAGCTACCGGATTTTTGTACGTTGGCAAGAGGAAGCAGAAAAGCTAATTTATACCTGTCAAACCCTGAAGGAATGGGCGAAGCTAAATTACATTATGAAGTACGAATTTGCCTACTACCGTTATCCCAGTGAAATAGAAGATACACTCCACGCAATATTAGAAAACCACCTGTCTGTGTTAAAAGCAACATTACAACAAGTGGTTTTACAGAATATTTAACAGCAAAAATTAGTTAGCGGCAGAAGTCGCTAACTCCGCGAGACGTTCTTGTTGGTCTAGAGATATACAAGATTGAATAAGTGTCTCTAAATCACCATCCAAAACAGGGGTAAGAGAATAATTCTGACCTAAGCGGTGATCGGTAGCGCGATTATCTTTATAATTATAGGTGCGAATTTTTTCCGATCGCGATCCAGTACCAACCTGCGATCGCCGCATGGAAGTTACAGCTGCTTGTTGTTCGCTTAACTTGATTTCATACAACTTCGCCCGCAGAATTTGCATCGCCCGTTCTTTGTTTTGCAATTGGCTGCGTTCTTCTGTACAGAAAATCCGAATCCCTGTCGGTTTGTGCATCAAGTCAACGGCTGTTTCCACCTTGTTGACGTTTTGCCCACCAGCACCGCCAGAACGGGCTGTGGTCATTTCAATATCTTTCGGGTCAATGTGAATTTCCACATCATCCACCTCTGGCATAATTGCCACAGTAGCCGTGGAAGTATGAACCCGTCCCCCAGATTCAGTTGCCGGCACGCGCTGCACGCGATGTACTCCAGCTTCAAACTTTAACTGGCTGTAAACGTCATTACCTTTAATTTCTAGAATGACTTCTTTCCAGCCACCCATTTCTCCTTTAGATTCGCTCACTAGAGAAACTTTCCAACCTTGAGTCTGGGCATAGCGGGTGTACATCTGCATCAAATCGCCAGCCCAAATACTTGCTTCATCGCCACCAGTACCAGCGCGAATTTCCAACATGATATTCTTTTCATCATTGGGGTCGCGTGGTAGCAGTAAGACTTTCAAGCGAGACTCTAAATATTCTATTTTTTCTTCAAGTTCCTTTACTTCCAGCGATGCCATTTCTTGCAACTCTGGGTCACTTGCAGATTCTTTGTAAACCTGACGCGCTCCGATTAAGTCTTCTTGGGCTGTTTTCCAAATTTCATAAGTATTAACTACTTCTTCCAAAGAAGAACGAGACTTAGCAATTTCTTGATACTCATCAGGATTGCTAGCGGTATCGGGGTCGCCAAGACGACGTGTTAATTCATTAAAAGTTTGTTCAACTGATTTTAGTTTGTCCAGTAAGTATGATTCAGCCATGACGATTGCGATCGCTCCTTAAAAAATAACAAATTGGCTCGAGCATATAAAAGAAAATCGACCCAGCTGATGCAGGGCCGTCGTTAACAGCAGAGCCAACCCGCTACTTTTTGTTTTGATCGTCGCCAGATGTTTGAGTGCTGCTCATACCGTACTTGCGGAGGAAGCGCTCTACTCGACCTTCAGTGTCAATAATCTTCTGAGTGCCGGTGTAAAATGGGTGATTTCCAGACCAAACATCTACATGCAATTCTGGCTTGGTAGAGCCAATGGTCATAACGACTTGACCGTTGCAGTAAACTTTAGCATCTGGATACCACTTGGGGTGAATATCAGCTTTAGCCATTGTTCCTTTCGTGATGAATCTATATCAATTATAACTTTCAGGTTTCAATTGGGGTTAGGGATTAGGGACTGGGGATTGGGGACTGGGAAAGATGTAAATAAACAACGGACTTTTCCCAATACCCAATTCTCAATATCTAATCTCCAATACCCAGTACCCAGTACCCAATACCCAGTCCCCAATCGCTTAACGCTTAGAGTACTGAGGCGCTTTCCGGGCTTTATGTAAACCATATTTCTTCCGCTCTTTTGCTCTGGGATCGCGAGTCAAGTAACCTTCGGTTTTCAAAGGTGGGCGGTTGTCTGGGTCAAGTTGGCACAAGGCACGAGCAACTCCCAAACGAACAGAATCAGCCTGTCCAGTCAAGCCGCCGCCTTCTGCTTTCACCAAAATGTCATATTCGTTTTCTAATCCCAGAGTTTCTAAGGGTGCTTTGATCACTCCTAAGTAGTTGGGGTTAAATTGGAAATACAAGTTTCCATCTTTACCGTTCACAATCAGTTGACCGGTGCCTGGAACCAAACGTACCCGTGCTACTGCGTTCTTACGACGGCCAGTACCCCAGTATACGGCGCGACCGCTATTAGCATCTGCTACTACCATTAATTTTCTTCTCCAGGAATTGTACTAACTTTTAGTTCTTTAGGTTTTTGAGCATCATGAGGATGCGTAGGCCCAGCGTAAACTTTCAGCTTGGTGAACAACTGCTTACCAAGGCTATTTTTAGGTAGCATACCTTTAACAGCTTGTTCTAAAATCCGCTCTGGTATGCGGTCTTGCAGTTTAGCGAAAGTTTCCGTTTTCATCCCACCGGGGCGACCAGAATGGCGGCGGTAAAGCTTTTGAGTGCGCTTTTTGCCTGTGACTGCTACTTTCTCGGCATTGATGACGATTACGAAGTCACCTGTATCTAAATGGGGAGTGTATTCGGGTTTCTTTTTGCCTCTTAAAACCTGAGCGATTTCGCTGGCGAGGCGACCGAGACGTTTATCGGTGGCATCTACTATGTACCACTCACGCTCAAGGGTTGCTTGAGAAGGAAGGTATGTTTTAACTGTTGTCATTTGTCTATTTGTCCTTTGTCATTTGTTATTTGTCATTAGTCATTTGTCTTTTGTCATTTGTCAGTTGTCCTTTGTTATTCACTAATGACTATTGTACAGACGCGATTAATCGCGTCTCTACTGACCAATGACTAATGACTCTTGACTAGTGACGAACTTTGGCAAGGTGTCGTACCAAATCTCTTTTGGAAAGGGAAAATCTGGATAGCCGACTCGCAACAAGCATAACCCTTGGGGCGGTGCGGCGTGTTTCACTTCTTCTCGACGTTGTTCTTTCCAGAGTTCGGTGAAGCTAGAAAGTGTCCGTTCTCCAGAACCTACTTGTACCAGCATCCCTACCAACAGTCGTACCATGCCATACAAAAATCCATCTGCCTGTATTTCAATATGGATAAATGGCCCACTGCGACGACACTCTACTGCTTGCACCTCTACCCAGGAATGCGATCGCTTTGAGCCTGCACGGTGAAAAGCAGCTAAGTGATGCTTTCCCAAGAGAGGTTTCAAGGCAGCTTGGATTAAGGATTCATCCAGGGGTGCATAATAATAATGCCAACTGAAGGCTCTTACAAACAAGTTAAGCCGATCTTCAGTATATATTGTGTACCGATACCGTCGATAGGCTGCACTAAACCGAGCGTGCCAACGGTTATCTACACCAGCTGAAGCCCTGATTAATATATCTGGCGGCAGATAGCTGTTAAGGATTGTTGCCCATTTGTGAGGCGGAATTAAACCTGTAGCTTCAAAATGGGCTACTTGAGCAGCAGCATGAACTCCAGAATCGGTTCGCCCAGCACCATGTAGTGTTACATGATACCCAAGAATAATAGCGATCGCTGTTTCAATCTCTTCTTGGACAGTCCGTTGTTTTTTTTGCCGTTGCCAGCCATGAAAATGAGTGCCCAGGTATTGGATTACCAAGGCTACTCGATGAGTTTGTGTAGGCTGGTGGCTTTCTAACATACAGATTTTGTCCTTTGTCATTTGTCCTTCGTCATTTGTGAATAACCAATGACTAATGACCAATGACTAATGACTTAAACCAATTCAATTATTGCCATTTTTGCATTATCGCCCCGACGCGGTACGGTATGTAGGATGCGGGTATAACCGCCCTGGCGATCGCCATATCGAGTTGGAGCTTGCTCAAATAGAGCGTGAACCAGTTGTTTGTCGAAGATATAGCCAAGGGCTTCGCGGCGTGCTGCCAAGGAGCCATTTTTAGCTAGAGTAATCATTTTTTCCACTTCACCTCTTAGAACTTTCGCTCTAATTAAAGTGGTGGTGATCTTACCATGACGGATCAACTCGGTGGCGAGCGATCGCAGTAAAGCACGACGTTGATCGGCTGGTTTACTGAGTTTTTTGACGCGACAACGGTGACGCATAATTATGCACTATGAATTATGAAGGTTTTTCTTAAGGGTGTTTAGAGCCTCTTTCCATTGGCAGGGTGATGCCCAAGCGTCGCTGCAAAGCTTCCACGACTTCTTCTGCTGATTTCTGCCCAAAGTTCTTAATTTCTAAGAGGTCTTCTTGGGTATAATCCAACAAATCTGCCACAGAGTTAACTTGTGCCCGTTTGAGACAGTTATATGCCCGCACAGAAAGTTGCAACTCTTCGATGGGTATCTGGGCAGTTGGATCGTCTGGAATGTCGGAACCTGTGTCTGTTGGTTCTAGGGAGATATCTTTCAACGGGTTGAATAAATCTACCAAGATCCCAGCGGCTGAAGATAGTGCTTCTTGAGGAGAAATACTGCCATTTGTCCAAACTTCCAACAGTAGTCGGTCTTTTGGAATCAAGCCTTCCCCACGAGATTCTTCAACGCTATAGTTGACTTTTCGCACTGGCATAAATATGGAGTCGATTTGCAGGAAATCCAACGATGTGGCTTCCTCACGTCCTCGCTCTACGGTGCGATAGCCTTTGCCTTTCTCGATCCGAAATTCCATTTCCAGCTTTCCACCCTCAGCAATGGTGGCTACATACTGGGTCGGATCGATGACCTCTACTTCACTAGGTAAATCAAAATGCGCCGCAGTGATTGTTGCTGGGCCCCTAACAACTAATCTACCAATCTGGGGTTGCGAGGAATAGTTTTTCAGGATGACTTCCTTCATTCTCATGAGGATTTCCAACACATCTTCCCGCACGCCCGGAACTGTAGCAAATTCGTGCGAAACGCCTTCAATCCGCACTGCTGTAACTGCTGTACCTTCTAGGTTGGACAGTAAAACCCGCCGCAGTGCGTTGCCAACCGTTGTTCCTTGGCCGCGTTCTAGAGGTTCCAGAACAAATTTGCTGTAATGGTTCCGACTTTCTTCAGTATTCGACTCTACACATTCAATCTGAAACTGCGCCACGGATGAGCCTCCCTTTTTCTAAGGTGCTGCTAGCAGACAAATCAATTGCCTCCCGAATTGAATTTATGTCCTGTAGATTATAGGTTTAGCAAACTATTAGTATGAAATCACGCTATAGTTTGATACTCCTATTGAGCTTGCAGGCGCTAATAATATTTTGGGTTCCCGAAGCTTAACAGCTTTCCCTATAGGAAAAATCTGACTCGTTTTTGGTCGCCCAAGCTTTTACCCAATGACACTTTGCACATTATCCGCCTAAGCGAGCGTTGCAAGTAATTTTACTTCCTTTGGTTGTAGCTTTTCGTCCTCAATGCCAAATCTTGGTATTTAAACTCGACGGCGCTTGGGTGGACGGCAACCATTGTGAGGAATGGGGGTAATATCCCGAATGAGTGTAATTTCCAGTCCTGCTCCTTGAAGTGCGCGGATAGCGGTTTCTCTACCGGCTCCTGGCCCACTGACCATTACCTCGATTTGACGCATTCCTTGATCGATGGCTCTACGGGCTGCACTTTCAGCAGCAGTTTGCGCTGCAAAGGGAGTTCCCTTTTTTGCTCCCTTAAAACCGCTAGAACCAGCACTAGCCCAGGAGATGACATCTCCATTTTGATCGGTAATGGTGACAATGCTATTGTTGAAAGTAGACTGGATGTAGGCCATCCCACTGGGTACATTCCGTTTCTGCTTCTTGCTCCCGGTTTTTTTTGTTGGTTGTCTCGCCATACTTCTTTAGTTGATTTAAGGTAAAACTTGCTCTGATTAGCAAGCGTTGCAAATTTATTTCCCTGGAGCCTTCTTCTTCCCAGCCACTGTCTGCCTTCTGCCTCGACGGGTTCTGGCATTAGTGCGAGTTCTTTGTCCTCTGACTGGTAAGCCCATGCGATGACGACGACCCCTGTAAGTACCAATGTCAACTAAGCGCTTGATGTTCAAAGACTCCAAGCGCCGCAAGTCGCCTTCAACTTGATAGTTGGTTTCTATTTCCCCTCTCAGGGTTGTCACATCGGCATCACTTAAGTCCTTAACACGGGTGTCTGGGTTTACACCAGTAGCCGCTATAATTTCTTGAGCGCGTGATAAACCAATTCCATAGATATAAGTCAGACCGATTTCGACGCGCTTATCGCGTGGAAGGTCTACTCCGGCAATACGTGCCACAATGAACTCTCCCTATTGTTCTCGCAATTACTGTTGGTTAGAAAAACGTGATTAATCGCGTCTTTTTGTTTTAATGATGATATTGAGTGTTACAACTTACTCTGTTGGTAAGAACGTTATCCTTGACGTTGTTTATGCTTCGGGTTCACACAGATCACCATGACGCGACCACGACGTTTGATCACGTTACACTTTTCACAGATTTTCTTGACTGAGGCTCTAACTTTCATGCCTTTTATTCTTTGACTCCAAATATTAAACTATAGCATTTTTAGGGAAAATAATCCACTAAATTGACTCAACAACAGTCAAAAAGATGGTTTTATGGTAAAATTCTCTACATATAGTTACTTCTTGCGTAGTCGATAGGTAATTCTGCCTTTGGTCAAGTCGTAAGGAGTTAACTCTACCTTGACGCGATCGCCGGGCAAAATCTTGATATAATTGCGGCGAATCTTGCCGGAAATGTGAGCTAGCACGTTAAATCCATTGTCCAAGTCAACGCGAAACATCGCATTGGGCAAGGACTCTGTAACCGTGCCTTCCATTTCAATCAAATCTTGCTTAGACAATTTGTTTTTTCCTCAACTCAACAATTTTGTGTTCAGTTGCAGTACTAATCTGCAAGAGAACACATTTTAAGAAATATATCAACAGTTTATTAATATATCTTAGCTAAAATTGATTTGTTTCTTGGTAGGAGGGAGTGGTGAATCTTTTATTCTCCACTCTCTACTACCTACTCTTTTTTCTCAAAAAATGATTGCCTTTTGCAGTTCACCAGTGACTTCTTCTTGGGACTGATTGCCATTGACTGTTAAAAGTTTTTGGCGATCGCGATAATAATTAATTAAAGGTGCAGTTTCATCGCGGTAAACTTCTAACCGCCGACGAATCACTTCTTCGTTATCATCTTTTCGGCCTCTAGCTAGCAAACGTGCTACCACAACATCATCTGGTGCATCTAGATTGACTACTCTTTCACCACTCTGATGTATTGTTTCCAGCAAGTCTTCTAGAAAAGCCGCTTGCGTCACTTTACGGGGAAAACCATCAAGAATCCAACCATTTTCTGCATCTGGTTGCTTGAGGCGCTCCTGTACCAATTCCTGTACTAGCTGGTCAGGGACTAACTCACCGTTATTTACATAGTTTTGAGCTTTGATTCCCAAAGGAGTTTGCTCTGTCATGGCTTGTCTTAATATTTCCCCAGTAGAAATATGGGGAATATTTAAGTGTTCAGCTAATGCTTGAGCTTGTGTTCCTTTACCAGCCCCAGGTGGCCCCAAGAAGATTAGTCGCGTCACTATTGTTTCACCATTCCTTCATAACGCTGAGAGATCACGTAAGTTTGGATTTGTCTTGCAGTATCAATTGCTACACCTACTAAAATTAACAGAGAGGTAGCACCTAGTCCCTTAAATGTGGGTACTCCTAAAGCACTTTCTACACCCGTTGGAATAATCGCAACCAAGCCTAAAAAGATCGCACCCAAAAACGTGAGTCGGTTTGAAACGCGCTCGATATACTCGCTAGTCGCTTTGCCAGGGCGAATACCAGGAATACTAGAACCCATTTTCTTCAAATTCTGCGCTACATCTACCGGGTTGAGAATCAACGAAGAATAGAAGTAGCTGAAGAAAATGATGGAAATCATGTAAACCAAGGCATAGACCCAAGAGCCAGAACCGCTTGGACTCAAATAAGTGTTAATTATATTTGCCAATTCAGCATTCTTAGCGAAATTTGCAATCAGCAATGGCAAACTGAGGATGGCTGCGGCAAAGATAATTGGCATTACGCCGCCTTGATTTAGCCGCAAAGGTAAAAAGCTCCGTTGCTCCGCTAAAACTCTACGACCAACTTGGCGACGAGCCGAAATAATCGGGATGCGGCGCATTCCTTCTTGGACAACCACAATACCAACAATGGTTGCTAGGAAAACTAAGATTAGTACTATGACACGACCAACTGTTTCCCGACCGCCGACTTGTACCAAATCGATGGTATCGCCTAAAGCTTTTGGTAATGATGCAACAATGTTGACAAAAATCAACAAAGATGCGCCATTTCCAATTCCTCGTTCTGTAATGAGTTCTGATGCCCACATGACGAACATAGAACCAGCAGTCAAAGCGATCGCAGTTTCAGCTACAAAGATTGGGCCTGGATTTAAGGCAAATTGCTGGAGGAATAATGCCGAAAAAGCTGTACTTTGAAGAATTGCCCAGCAGACAGTTACATAGCGGGTAATTTGCGAAATTTTCCGCCGGCCTGCTTCGCCTTCATTTTTCTGTAAATTTTCTAAAGATGGAATCGCTGCGGTGAGCAATTGGATGATAATGGACGCATTAATAAAGGGTAAAATCCCCAGAGCAAAAACGCCCAAAGTCGAAAGTCCTCGCCCGGAAAATATATCCAATAAACCGAATATGGAATTATTGCCCGATATAGCTTCGGTAAATCTAGGTCTATCAATTCCTGGTACCGGCAAGTAGATACCCAGGCGAACTAAAATCAAAACACCGACAGTTACAAGCAGCCTACCTCTAAGCCCGGCTGCTTGTGCCATCTGCATAAAAGTTTCTTGAGCCGTTGGGGCTTTATCTCGACTGATCATAGAGTGCTACCTTTATAGTGAACCAGGCGCTGACAGCGAGTTGGTTTGCATTTAAGTGCGCTGTTCCGGCTCACTCATAAGACTTCACAACTCCCTCCAGCTGCCTCAATTTTGCTACGAGCTGAACCTGTGAAAGCTGCCGCTTGTACCTTGAGTGGAATACTCAATTCCCCGTTACCTAAAATTTTCAATGGCCCTTTGACAGCAGTCAGGATACCTGCTGCCTTCAATGAGGTCAAAGTTACTTCCGTATTAGCGGGAAGGGACGCTAGCTTCTCTACATTAATCGTAGTGTAAATCTTCTGATTGACAATCGGAAAGCCCTTCAGCTTAGGTAAGCGGCGGTACAATGGCTGTTGACCACCTTCAAAACCTGGTCGAGTCCCGCTACCAGAGCGAGCTTTTTGACCACGCATACCTAGACCAGCACTAGCACCTTGTCCGGCAGAAATACCTCTGCCTACACGCTTCTTGCGTTTTTTTGAGCCTTTTTGCGGCTTAACATCATGGAGTCTCATAAGTTACCAAGTTGTCCTTTCTCATTTGTCCTTTGTCATTGTTATTCACTAATGAACGCCACTTGCTTCAACAGGGGAAACCCCCGCAACGCAGTGGCTCCTAATGACCAATGACTCATGACTAGTTAGATGTAGAGATTTTCAATAGGAATACCGCGATCTTCCGCGACTTCAGAAAGAGTCCGCAATGTAGATAAGGCATTGACTGCGGCTCTAGCATTATTAAGCGGATTGTTAGATCCCAGCTGCTTGGCTAAAATGTTACGAACTCCCGCCAATTCCAACACAGTCCGCACAGCACCACCAGCAATTACCCCAGTACCAGGTGCGGCTGGACGCATAATTACTTTTGCACCGCCACCGACACCATCAATGGGATGGGGGATGGAGTTGGATTTGGTGATGGGGATATCAATAAGGTGTTTTTTGCCGTCAGCTACGCCTTTTTTAACTGCGCCAATTACATCTGAAGCTTTGCCTACTCCGACACCAACTTGACCGCGTTCGTTACCGACGACAACGATCGCTCGGAAGCTCAGTTTTTTACCACCTTTAACTACCTTACTCACACGGCGGATTTGAATAACCCGCTCTTGCCAAGTGGTTTCTTCTTTTTTGGCACGCTTTGTTCTACTTTTACGCTCTGTTGCCATAATTTATACTCTGGTGAACGTCATTTGTCTTTTGTCATTTGTCATTTGTCTTTTGTCATTTGTCCAATGACTAATGACTAATGACCAATGACTTTAGAAATCTAAACCGGCTTCGCGTGCTGCATCAGCTAGGGCTTTGACACGACCATGATATAAGTTACCACCGCGATCAAAGACTACTTTGGTGATGCCTTTTTCTAGCGATCGCACTGCGATCAATTTACCAACTTGCACCGATGCGTCCCGGTTTGCACCTGACGCTAAACTAGATTTCAAATCTGGTTCTAAAGTCGATGCTGCCACTATGGTTTGATGCTGACTATCATCAATTACCTGGGCATAAATATGCTCATTAGAACGGAATACCGCTAAACGCGGACGTTCTGGGGAGCCAACAACTTTGCCACGAACGCGGCGATGACGACGGTTTTTTGATTCTCTACGAGTAAGTTTCATTTTTACTTCTTACCACCCTTACCAGTCTTACCAGCCTTACGTCTTACCACTTCACCGGCATAGCGAATACCTTTACCTTTGTAAGGTTCTGGTGGACGAACGGCGCGAATTTTTGCGGCTGTGTTGCCTACGATTTCTTTGTCATAGCCGCTGACAATTACGTTAGTGGTACCTTCGACTGCAAACTGAATTCCTTCTGGTGGTTCAATTTGCACCTGATGGCTGTAACCCATGTTTAAAACTAGGTTACGCCCTTGAACTTGTGCCCTGTAACCAACGCCTTGGATTTCCAAACGGCGCTGAAAACCTTGGGAAACTCCCTCGACCATATTGGCAACTAAAGTACGGCTCAAGCCGTGCAGTTGCTTCGATGTCCGAGTTTCATCCCGACGATTTACGTACAATATTTCTCCCTCTTGAGAGAGCGAGACATTATCTCTGAGAGTGCGAGAAAGTTCTCCTTTCGGGCCTTTCACCACAATATTCGTACCATCGATCGCCACTTGAACTTTGGCGGGAATAGTAATTGGACGTTTACCAATACGAGACATTACTTTTTGTCCTTTGTTATTTGTCCTTTGCCCTTTGTTACTTGCCCTTTGTTATTTGTCTTTTGTCCTTTGCTCAGACAAATGACCAATGACTAATGACAAATGACTAATGACCAATGACTACCAAACGTAACAAAGCACTTCGCCACCCAAGTTCTGACGACGTGCTTCGCGGTCAGTCATAATCCCACTGGATGTAGAAATAATGGCAATGCCAATGCCGCCTAGTACTCTTGGTAATTCTTTTCTATTGGAGTAAACACGCAAGCCTGGCTTACTCACTCGCTTTAAGGCGGTGATTAGAGGCTGACGATTCTTACCTTTATATTTTAGGGAAATCACTAGGTTGTGTTTTACCCCTTCTTCTGCTTCTTCAATTTCAGCAATAAAGCCTTCCTCCCGTAGCACTTTGGCAATGCTGCGGGTCATTTTTGTAGCTGGCACTTGTGTAGTTTGATGCCGCGCCAGGTTGGCATTGCGGATGCGCGTCAGCATATCTGCAATTGTGTCGTTAGCCGCCATCGTTCCCTCTATAGATGAACTTACTGATCGCGAAAGGGCATTCCTAATTCTTTAAGTAAGGCGCGACCCTCTTCGTCGTTTTTTGCTGTGGTGATGATGGAAATATCCATCCCACGCACTTGATCAACGCTGTCGTATTCGACTTCTGGAAAAATTAGCTGTTCTCTTACGCCCAGAGTATAGTTACCTCGTCCGTCAAAGCTTTTAGGGCTAACGCCGCGAAAATCTCGAATTCTGGGTAGTGATAGGCTAACTAGTCGGTCGAAAAAGGCATACATCCGCTCGGATCTAAGAGTAACCATGATCCCTACGGGCATCCCCTGACGAATCTTAAAGCCAGCGATCGCTTTTTTCGCCCGTGTCACTACTGGTTTTTGACCTGTTACTAGGGCAATTTCGTTGATGGATGCTTCCAGCGACTTCGCATTTTGAGCAGCTTCACCCAAACCTCGGTTAATAGTAACCTTTACCAACTTCGGTACTTGATGAACGTTGGTATATTGAAACTGATTGATCAGTTTGGGGACGATTGTCTCTTGATATAGAGTTTTGAGTCTTGTTGTCGCCATAGTTTTTTTTCCTGATATCCCTGGGCTTGGTCAGGGAACAAAGTTATGAGTTATGAGTTATGAGTTATGAGTTATGAGTTAAATTTAATTCCTAACTCTTAATTCCTAACTTCTAACTATTTATCCAGAATCTCGCCAGTTTTCTTGAGTTTCCTGACTTTCTTGCCTTCTGAAGTAAAGGTATAACAAACACGACTGGCAACGTTTTGCTTGGTGGAATAAAGCATCACATTGGAGCTATGAATTGGGAATTCCTGGGTGACAATCCGCCCTGATTCCCCTTCTTGCTGGGGTTTGACGTGCTTGGTCTTGATGTTGACACCTTTGACGATGACTTTACTCAGTTGGGGAAGTGCCTGGACAATTTCACCAATTTTTCCTTTGTCTTTACCAGCAATCACTTGTACGGTGTCGCCAGTTTTAACATGCATTTTGTGGAATACTTTGGGCGTACCCTGTTTGGTTGCCATTAAAGCACCTCCGGAGCCAGAGAAACAATTTTGGTAAAGTTTTTATCGCGCAGTTCCCGGGCAACTGGGCCAAAAACCCGTGTACCTCTTGGATTACCGTCTTTGTTGATAATCACAGCAGCGTTATCATCAAAGCGAATACTCATGCCACTGTCACGAGATACGGCTTTACGAGTGCGGACAATTACTGCTTCCACAACATCAGACTTTTTGACAGCCATGTTGGGTGTAGCATCTTTGACGACGGCGATAATTTTATCACCGATAAAACCATAACGGCGGTTGCCTCCACCTAAGACGCGGATGCACATTAGTTTACGAGCGCCGCTATTATCTGCAACATTTAGGTAAGTCTGGGGTTGAATCACAATTATTCTCCCTTGTGGTGTTGTTAGTTTCTAACAACGATGAGGTTTAAGCAGGCTTGACGTTCAGGACTTCTGTGATTTTCCAGCGCTTGGTTTTGCTCAGGGGTCTAGTTTCCTGAATGCGAACGCGATCGCCTACTTTACACTTATTTTCTTCGTCGTGAACTTTATATCGTTGGGTGTTAACCACAATCTTGCCGTACTTGGGGTGAGGAGCGCGGTTTTCTATGGCAACCACCACAGTTTTTTGCATTTTATCGCTCACTACCAAGCCAACTCGTTCTTTAACTGCCATAATCTCCTACTTTTCTTCTTTAGCCGATTTAATTGCTGCCCGTTTGCGTTCTGTCTCTAATGTCAGCAATTGGGCTAGGCGGTGTCGAGCCTGTCTGAACTGATGAGGCTTTTCTAATTGTCTTGTGGCTTTTTGCAAGCGCAACTGAAATAATTGTCTTTTGATTGCGACAATTTCATCAGAGAGCTTCTCATCACTTAATTCTCTAGCTTCTGAAATCTTGGGAAGAGGCATAAGCTACTCCTGCTCCTGCGGTTGAGAGCGCACAATAAACTTGGTTTTTATAGGCAGTTTAAATGAAGCTAAACGCATAGCTTCACGGGCGATTTCTTCAGAAACCCCACCGATTTCAAACAAAATTCGTCCTGGCTTGACTACCGCTACCCAAAACTCTGGCGAACCTTTACCGGAACCCATCCGGGTTTCAGCAGGACGCATGGTTACAGGTTTATCAGGGAAAATCCGAATCCAGATTTGTCCACCCCGACGAATATAACGAGTCATTGCCCGACGAGAAGCCTCGATTTGCCGGGAGGTAATCCAAGCAGGTTCTTGTGCTTGGAGTGCAAAATCACCGAAGTTGAGGGTGCTACCACGGCTGGCTAGTCCCTCCATCCGTCCGCGCTGTTGTTTGCGGAATTTAGTTCTTCTAGGGCTTAACATGATTGGCTACTGGGTACTAGGTACTGGGGATTAGGGATTGGGAATTAGGGATTGGGGATTGAGAATTCTTACCCAGTCCCCAGTCCCCATTCCTCAGTCCCCGTTTACCCTTCATTTGAGCGGTCTTCAAATTGCTGGCGACGGCGTTGTTGTTGACGACGACGGGGTTCACGTTCGCGATCGCGGGGATCGCGTTGTTCACGTTCGCGGCTTGCAGGTGGTGGCGGGGTTTCTTCCTGTCCAGGAATAATTTCTCCCTTAAACACCCATACTTTGATACCCAAAATGCCGTAAACAGTTTTTGCGGTGCAATAAGAGTAGTCAATGTCAGCCCGTAAGGTATGTAAAGGTACTCTACCTTCACGAGTCCACTCTGTCCGGGCAATTTCTGCACCGTTGAGGCGGCCGCCGACTTGGATTTTAATACCTTGGACACCAGCGCGTTGGGCACGCTGAATTGATTGCCGCACTACCCGCCGAAAGGAAACCCGACGTTCCAATTGTTGAGCAATGTATTCAGCGATTAGGTAGGCATCTGCATCAACTCGTTGAACTTCAACTACGTTAATGCGAATTTGGCGATTACTACCCAACAGTCCTTGGAGTCCGGTACGCAATGATTCGATGCCTTGTCCACCACGTCCTACTACTACACCAGGTCTAGCTGTGCGTACTTCTAAGTCGATTTGGTCGGCTTTGCGCTCAATCCGCACCTCGGAAATACCAGCATTGTTTTGAGCCTGTCTACCAAGCTTTTGTTCTATATACTGACGGAGTTTGTAGTCTTCTTGTAAAAGTTCTGGATAGCGGTCAGGAACGGCAAACCAACGGGATTGATGTTCTTGTGTAATACCCAGGCGAAAACCAACTGGATGAATTTTCTGTCCCACGAATACTTCCTCTAAAATTTTTTACTTTATTTATTCGTGTAAACGTGCTTATTTTTCTGGAGCAGCTGCAACAGCCACGGTAATATGACACGTCGGTTTGCGAATTTGGTAAGCTCGACCTTGCGCTCTTGGCTGGAACCGCTTCAAGGGCGGCCCTTGATCGGCATAAGCCTGAGTAATCACTAGTTGAGTCCGATCTAACCCAGCGTTGTGTTCGGCATTGGCAGCAGCGCTTCTGAGAACCTTCAAGATGGGTTCAGTGGCGCGATAGGGCATGAATTCCAGGATGATTAGCGCTTCACGGTAAGATCGTCCGCGGATTTGATCGAGTACCCGACGCACTTTGTAGGCCGAGATGCGGATAAAACGAGCGATCGCTTTTACTTCAGTAGTGTTAGTAGCCATAATTTTCTCCAATTTTGTCATTTGTCATTTGTCATTTGTCACTTGTCTTTAGCTAATGACTAATGACTAATAACTAATGACTACCTACCCGCTTTTTTATCGCTTTTTCCATGACCTCTGTAGGTGCGTGTCGGGGCAAATTCACCCAACTTATGTCCTACCATTTGTTCATTTACAAACACTGGAACGTGTTGTCGACCATTGTGAACAGCTATGGTATGACCTACCATTAGAGGCAAAATTGTCGAAGCTCTTGACCAAGTTTTAATAACTTCTTTTCTGTTATTGTCGTTGAGCTTTTCAATTTTTTTTAGGAGATGATCCGCAACGAAAGGACCTTTTTTTAGAGAACGACCCATATTTTTAAGTGCTGAGTTCTGATAGCGTTAGCGGGGCGTTTAGCCCGTGCTAAGTTTTGAGTTTTAGTTTCGAGTCTCAAGTTTTGAGTCTCAAGTTTTGAGTCTTGAGTTTTAAGTGTTGAGTTTGAGAATTCCACTCAGCACTCGTTACTCGGTACTCATTAAGACTCACGACCACCGCGACCGCGTTTAGAAGACTTACGGCGACGACGGACAATGAATTTGCTGCTAAGTTTCTTGCGATTGCGTGTCTTCGCGCCCAATGTGGGTTTACCCCAAGGTGTAACAGGGCCCGATCTACCGATAGGCGCTCTACCTTCACCACCACCATGTGGGTGATCCACTGGGTTCATGACGCTACCCCTAACCTTCGGACGGCGACCTTTCCAGCGATTTCTTCCTGCTTTACCTGCACTCAGGTTTCTCGCATCGGTGTTGCCTACTTGCCCAATGGTGGCGTAGCACTCGCGCCGAATTAAGCGGACTTCTCCTGAAGGCAATTTGAGAGTTACATAATCACCTTCTTTTGCCACAACTTGAGCGCTAGCACCAGCAGCACGGACGATTTGACCACCTTTACCAGGAGTCATTTCTACGTTGTGAACGCTAGTACCCAAGGGAATCCTTGATAGAGGTAAAGCATTACCATCTTCAAAAGGAGATTCGGGGCCAGAAATAATTATTGTTCCAACTTTCAACCCGTTGGGATGAAGAATGTACCGTTTTTCACCATCTTGGTAATACAAAAGGGCAATTCGGGCATTACGGTTAGGATCGTATTCAATTGCTGCGACTTTAGCAGGAATATTATGTTTATCCCTTTTAAAATCGATGATCCGGTAAAGTTGTTTGTGTCCGCCACCCCTGCGACGACTGGTAATCCGCCCGGTATTATTCCGACCTTTTGCGCGATGCTTTGAGGTAGTTAAGGATTTTTCTGGCTCGGTTTTTGTGATTTCCGCAAAGTCAGAAACTGTAACTTGGCGAGTGCTGGGGGTATAAGGGCGGTAAGAACGAGTACCCATATTTTTAAGTGCTGAGTGCTGAGTGCTGTTAGCGGTGCGTTTAGCCCGTGCTGAGTGCTGAGTCTTGAATCTTGAGCTTAGTAACTTTTAACTCTTAACTCCTAACTTTGTTAAACTTCTGGGAATAGAACTTGTCTAATCTTTTCTTCATCCCCAGGTGCGACTGTAACAATAGCTCGCTTATATTGGGGCTTATAACCGATGAATTTACCAACGCGCCGCTTTTTACGTGGTGGTAAGGTGGTGTTGACTTTTACAACCTTGACCTGGAACAAGTCTTCGATCGCAGCCTTGATTTCTGGCTTAGATGCCTTTGGAATTACTTCAAAGGTATACTTATTCTGTTCCATCAAGATAGTCGCCTTTTCGGTGACTATTGGGCGACGTACTAAGTCGGCAAGGTCGCGGGGGTCAAAGCTAGGCACTGTAGACCTCCTGAATTTTTTCTAGGGCTGATGCCGTAACTACAATTTTGTCAGCGTGCAGTAAATCAAAAACATTTAGCTGGTCGGCTGCAATAAGTTTTAAATTTTCAATGTTGCGGGCTGACAAATAAACATTATCTGTATCCGCGATTTCAGACAAAATTAACAGTGCCTTGCTTTCTGGTGCTACTCCCCAACGGGTAAGCGCTGCCACTAAGTCTTTAGTCTTAGGGCGAGATAGCTCGGTGCTAAATTCTTCTACTACGATCAAGTCGTCAATGCGACTAACAAATGCTGTCCGCAGTGCTAAACGTCGCTCTTTGCGGTTCAATTTGAGGTTAAAGTCTCTGGGTTTTGGCCCAAAGATCACACCACCACCACGCCACAGTGGTGAACGAATAGACCCTGCACGAGCGCGACCAGTACCTTTTTGCCGCCAAGGTTTACGACCGCCACCTCTAACTTCCGAACGAGTTTTTGTACTGGCGTTTCCTTGACGAGCATTGGTTAATTGCCGTACTAAGGCGCGATGCACGATATGGGACGCTGTTTCTTCTTTGGCAGTACGCAACTCGAAGGTCGTCTCACCGACCTGTTCTCCTTGCCAATTTTTAACTACGCTTTCAACCATCTTTGTTATCTGTCCTTTGTCATCTGTGAGCCACTGCGGTCTTGGGGTCTTCCCAAGTGGAGTATGTGGCGTCATTTGTCATTGGTCTTTTGTCATTTGTCCTTAGCCAATGACTATTGACTAATGACTACTGACTACTGACCCACTACTTTTGCAGGTACAACACTTACTAGAGCGCCTGGTTTACCAGGAATAGCTCCCTTAATTAGCAATAAATTGCGTTCTGCATCAACTCGTACTATGGTCAGCTTACGGATTGTGATGCGTTTACCACCTAAACGTCCTGCCATCCGCTTACCTGGATAGACACGACCTGGTGTTGTACCAGCACCAATAGAACCGGGCGCTCTGTGGTTTTTGGAACCGTGTGACATGGGCCCACGACCAAAGTTGTTGCGCTTCTGGTTTCCTGCAAAACCACGACCGATGCTTGTGCCGATTACATCGACAATTTGACCTGCACTAAAAATATCTGCTTTAATCTGTTGACCTAAAGCATAATCACCAGAACTTTCGGTGTGATATTCATTTAGGTGACGCAATGCTGGAGCAGATGATTTAGCCAAATGACCCAGTAATGGTCTATTCAGCGACTTTGGTTTAACTTCGCCAAAACCAACTTGAATGGCAAAGTAACCGTCGGTTTGTTTAGTTTTAACTTGTGTAACAGTGCATGGCCCTGCTTGAATGACAGTCACAGGAATGGCTACTCCTGCTTCGTCAAATATTTGGGTCATGCCCAGCTTGGTGCCGAGAATACCTACAGACACAGTAACTGGTTCTCCTTTCTACTTGCTGACCTTGGAATTGGACTCTAGAGGACACGCTTTGTACGCATCAATTTAGGCTGGGTTAGCCTACGAAATTTGGAATGGTTTCAGTAAACCAATCCAAATGCTTTGGGACACAACAAACCGTGTCCGTACTGCTTGGTGAATCTGTTTAGCTTCACTCAATAGATCACCAGAACAGCTACAAGTTTCTTCCCGTTTGGAAGGAGTAACTTCTGGAATCAATGCAAGGCGCTACAGTTTTAAACTGTGTGCAGCAATGCTTTCGTCCAAGCAATTGCTCTGGCACTTTTTGGAGGCAGCGCTGTCGGCGGGTTTTCCGATTTGTATACGCCCTAATAACGGTTTCCCGGAGGTTGGCTACTGCCGTGTTGCAGTTGGACTTAAGCGGTTTTACCGCCCAGTATCCGTTAACTGAGACTGACGTAATGCCATGAAACCAACATTGCTGCTCAGTCTTACTTCCTTAAATACCTTAAACTATTGTTTAAGATTTCGCCGCTTTTTCAGAGGCACAGGAGTAAATTTACCTTGGAGTTTAGGATTCGCTTTTGTTGTTTATCCATAAGCTCCAATGTTGACCCGAAAGCTTTACTAGTTTAGCAGTCTACGATCGCTCTGAGTCAAATTATCCAACTTGGATTTAAGTCATCAGCTTTTGATGCTAACACTATCTCAGAATGACAGTAAAAAAGCTATATAATTGCGTTTTTGGTCACAATCTAATAGTATAAATTATTTATTTATGTTTGTCCAGTAGTTTATAGAGTTATTTTTGGGGAATGGGGGAGAAGAATTAATGACAAATGTTCCATGCACAAATAAAATGCTTTTAATCTAGCGGTTCAGGGTAAATAATAGAGATATCTAAGTGGGATAAGACTAAAATCTATGGCACTAATAACCACTGGCAACGGTTTAATCCGCGATCTGGAAAAATTTGGCGCTCTTGGGGTGTATGTACCTTTAGAAGGGGGTTATGAAGGTCGATATCAGCGCCGACTACGCGCTGCTGGCTATACCACCCTTCACATTACTGCAAGGGGACTGGGCGACGTAGCTGCCTATCTCACAAGAATTCATGGAGTTAGACCTCCTCATCTTGGTAAGAAAAGTACTGGTAGTGGTGCAGCAGTAGGTCATGTGTACTATTTGCCCCCAATTATCAGTTCTCATCTAGAACAACTACCACCAAAATCAAAAGGGCTGGTCTTGTGGATTATTGAAGGGCATATTCTTTCCAATGAGGAACTTGAGTACTTAACGAATTTGCCTCAGCTAGAACCACGAGTGAGAGTAGTAATTGAGAGAGGAGGCGATCGCGCCTTCCGTTGGACTTCTCTAGAAAAAACTCTGTTAGCCAGTTAGTCCTTATGTTATTAGTCATTAGTCATTTGCTTATAACTAATGACTTAATATTAAATCAGCATTTCAATAATGCTGATTTAATTAAGGCTTTAAAAAATTACGAATTACGAATTACGAATTACAAATTATTTTAGTCCTGTTGATGAGCGAATTTATACCCACCCCACAAAGAAAATGCGATCGCAATTACTAATAAAATCGGTATGCTATACCAAGGAAACTGAGATAAGGGTAAATGAGCAGCTGCACGCAATCCGATGCTGGTGTAGGTTAACGGTAACAGATAAACTACGACTTTTAGGGCAGCTGGTAATGTCCCAGGATCAAAGAAAGTTGCACCTAAGAATGACATGGGAATTATTATAAAATTGTTGTAGAGTCCGACAGATTCGAGCGATCGCACACTCAATCCTACAATCACCCCTAATCCAGCAAATACTGAACAATTCAGCACCACCAACAGTAAAAATAGTGGGTTGAGGAAATTCCAGTTTCCAGTCAACAGTACCGCTATCAAAATCACGCAAGCAGATGTCATCAGCCCCCGCACTACTCCCGCTAGCATTTTTCCAATATGCAATGCTAAGGGATGTATGGGAGTTAATAACAATTCCTCAAAGGTTTTGCTAAATAATCTGTCTCCACAAATCGAAAATGTCGTTCCACCAAAGCTTATCGTCATCGACGATAGTGCCACCATTCCGGGTAACATAAATTCCAAATAGTTATTATAGTTACTATTAATCCCTGAGCCAGGTTTGATGGAACTACCCAAACCTAAACCAAAAGCTAAAATATATATTAGTGTAGATACTAGCCCTGATGCAGCAATTTGTACTATTCTTACACGTAAATCTAACCAGTCTCCCCAAAAAATAGTCAGACTATCAGCTAGGAGAATTTGAAGTTGTGAAGTTTTGAACCTCTTATTCGAAAATAGCGTTTTTTGATATGTCACGTGCTTTCTACTACTTATCAAAATTTCATTAAGTGTTAATTTACATTCTTTGACACGTAAATTACTAGGAGCAACAGAAATATCTCCTATTAAAAATTAAAAATTAACCACAAAATCTAGATAATCTAAGCATTTTGGTTATATTTACAATTTAGGTAAAGCTGACGGGGCGACAAAGATGGCTAGTACCGCTTCATGTAATTAGTAACGAGCCTCTCTACGAGACACTACACATAGCTTTCTCCCCGTAGGGTTACGAAGACTCGCCACCGCCAACGCAAACGACACAAAGAAAGAAATAAGAAGCCAAGAAATTTGGTGCAGCCTCACAAATAAATGGTATTGCCTCTCAAAACGAAGATATAAAGAGTTCCTGCCTTTTGCTTCTAAACTCGTCGCTTTATACTTAATTCAAAAAGAGCCTGCTGTATAATTTTTAACTATTAAGTGGCGATTTAAGTATGAATGCAATATGTTGTACTGACATACATTTGTGTGCGAGTCTGGGAAGATTCTTCAATGCAGAGACGCAAATTAAGGAAGGGAAATGTCGAATTTTGATCTAGTTATTCAGCTATTTTTGCAACTCACAGTTATTTTAGCTACTTGTCGCATCGTCACCATTTTAGGACGGCGCTATCTTGGTCAAACCGATGTTGTTTGCGAAATGATTGCAGGTGTGATGCTAGGGCCATCACTTTTGGGATTGATTGCACCGGATTTTCAGCAATGGCTTTTCCCCAAGCTTCCCATAATCACTGCTGTAGGAGTTAAGATACCCAATCCATCAATGTCGATTTTATATGCTATCAGCCAGATTGGGTTGGTAATTTATATGTTTTTGATTGGTTTAGAGTTCAACACCAAACTCTTAAAACATCATATCAAAAGTGCAAGTTTGCTATCTGCTGCTGGGATTATTACTCCTTTTATTTTAGGAGCGATCGCATCTTTTTGGTTTTATCACAATGGTGATTTCTTTCAACCCAAAGTTATGCCTTGGTCAGCGGCTTTGTATCTAGGTGCATCGATGACAATTACAGCATTTCCGATGTTAGCTCGTATTCTTTACGAACGCGGTCTTACACAAACCCGTTTCGGTACTTTGGCTTTAGGTGCAGCATCAGTAGATGATGCTGTTGCTTGGTGTCTGCTGGCGATCGTTTTGGCTAGCGTAAAAAATTCTTTGAGTATTGCCATATTAGCAATTGGTGGTGGTATTTGCTACGTGCTATTTGCAATTTTTCTCGGTCAACCTCTACTGAGAGCATTTACACGCATGACAAAACGTGATGCAGGTGTAAACAGACAAACTCTGACTTTGATGTTGATAATTTTGATGTTTTGTGCATGGTTTACTGATATCACAGGTATCTATGCAATATTTGGTGCTTTTGTATTGGGAGCAGTGACACCACGCGGAGAATTTGCCCAACAAATTCGTCAATATACTGAGTTTTTAACTACTTCTTTTTTGCTACCAATATTTTTTGTCTTCTCTGGACTAAATACTCAAATTGGATTAGTCAACACGCCCACTTTGTGGGGAATTACGCTGTTAATTATTGCGATCGCAATTCTTGGCAAAGGTATTGCTTGTATGCTGGCTGCAAAATTGGCGGGAGAAAATTGGCGTGAATCTGCAACTATCGGCGCTCTGATGAATGCTCGTGGTTTGATGGAATTAATCATCCTCAATATCGGTCTTGAACAAGGTATAATTACCCCGACTTTATTCACTATAATGGTTATTATGGCAGTTATTACTACACTTATGGCATCACCACTAATTGCCTTTTTATTGCACGGCACAAGCTATGATAATTTTTCTACTTAAATAAATATAAATAGAAAATTTAAGTGCAAATTTACTGATATTAATTACATAGGGACTGAGTAAATTTATTCGCTTAAACTCTAGCGATATCTAACAAAACTGACATTTTATAGTCTTTTAAAGAATCATCTGAGAGAAACCAGATAGTTAATTGTGAGGAAACCATGCACATAGTTATTCTCGTTCTGGTTGAAGTACTGATTGTTATTGGACTTTCACGGCTAGTAGGGCTAGGATTCCGTTCCATTAAACAACCTTTGGTAATTGGTGAAATTGTCGCTGGGATTATGCTTGGCCCATCCTTGTTTGGTTTAGTTGCTCCTGATGTAGCAGTTACCGTATTCCCACCAGAAACTTTTCCTTTTTTAAATGTTTTGTCTCAGGTGGGACTAATATTTTTTATGTTTCTGATTGGACTAGAACTAAATCCAAAATATCTCAGTGGGCAATTAGAAGTAGCAGTTTTAACTTCTCATGTCAGCATTTTAGTGCCGTTTTCTTTAGGGACATTGCTAGCAGTAATCCTTTATCCCCTAGTTTCCAACGCTAGTGTATCCTTCACCGCCTTTGCTTTGTTTTTAGGGGCAGCAATGTCGATTACTGCCTTTCCGGTGTTAGCACGAATCATTACTGAAAACAATTTACAAGGAACACGTTTAGGAACATTGGCGTTAACTTGTGCAGCCGTGGACGATGTGACAGCTTGGTGTGTGTTAGCAGTAGCGATCGCAGTAGCTAGAACTGGTGACTTTGCTGGTGCTATACCCACAATTCTCGCCAGCATCGTCTACATCGGCTTGATGTTGACGGCGGGACGTTGGTTGCTCCAACGCCTTGCCAAACACTACCTGCGTGCGGGACGACTCAGCCAATTACTGCTAGCTGGGATTTATATGGCGGTGGTTGCGTCAGCGCTAATTACCGAACTAATTGGTATTCACTTAATTTTTGGGGCATTTTTACTGGGAGCAGCCATGCCTAAAAACGAAGATTTAGTTCGGGAACTGGCTGTAAAAACCGAAGATTTTGTCTTGATATTTTTGTTACCAATATTTTTTGCCTACAGTGGCTTAAAAACACAGATTGGCTTGTTGAACCGTCCAGAATTGTGGCTTTTGTGTGCGTTGGTTTTAGGAGTGGCGATCGCAGGCAAATATATTGGTACTTATGTCGCAGCCCGTGTTAGTGGCATTAGTAAACGCGAAGCCTCAGCACTCGGTTGGTTAATGAATACTCGTGGTTTAACCGAACTGATTGTACTAAACATTGGTCTAGAGTTAGGGGTGATTTCCCCCTTAATATTTACCATGCTGGTAATTATGGCATTGGTAACTACATTCATGACCTCGCCACTGCTGGAATGGACATATCCGAAGAAGCTGATCAGGTTAGATGTTGTAGAACCGGAGTCGGAAGCAGAAACAGGTATAGACACCTCTGCTGTCAGTGAACCTTCGCCTCATCCTTTCCGAATTTTAGTACCAGTGGCTAATCCAAGTACCCAAAAAGGTTTAGTACAGTTAGCAGTAGCTTTGGCGCAGCCGGCCGTCGGTGCTGCTCTCAATTATCGATATCCTGCCATTGTTAATCCCCTCAGCCTGATTGAATTTCAAGAAGACTACGCCTTTGAAAGTACTCCAGTTGAAGCAGACCGATTAATCGCCCAGCGTCACCGTCAGTTAGAAGAATTGATTAATACTCTCGAACCGCCAGAAACTCGTTCTTGTGTGCATCCTATAGTTCGTATATCCAGTAATGTTGCCCGCGAAACAGCACAGATTGCCACATTAGAACAAGCTGATTTAATTCTCGTGGGCTGGCATCGGCCAGCTTTTAGTAGTAATCGTTTAGGTGGACGAGTCGGACAAATGCTTACTACTGCACCAGTAGATGTAGCAGTATTTATAGATAAAGGCAAAGAGCGATTAGAAAATTTACTCGTACCTTATTCTGCAAATATACATGATGATTTAGCACTAATACTAGCTCTGAGGCTGCTAATCAATGGCGAGACTTGTATGTTGCAGATATTACAGATAGTGCCAAATCATACTAGGGAAGAATTGAGTTACGAACTACACACGATGATGGAACAATTGCCCACCAGTGTACGCGATCGCATTGAAATCAAAATTATCGAAGCCCCAGAACCAATCCAAGCTGTAATTCAAGCCTCGGAAGGTGTTGATTTAACTATTGCTGGTACTAGCCGCGCTTGGGGTATTGAGCGCCAAACTTTGGGAAGATATACAGATCAACTAGCGATCCAATGTCGTTCTTCCCTGTTGATTACTCGCCGCTACAGTCAAGTCAGTGCCCACCTTGCCTCTATGCTTCCTGAAGTTAGTAGTCAAGAGCCAACCATTGAGGAATTGAAATTATGAATCATTTCAAGTTCAAATCCTTGGCTTTTTACGCAGTAGCGATAGGTTCAGTACTACTGTTGTTTAGAACTGTAAGTGTTTATGGGGAAAACAATCTTAAGGCTCCTTTGCCAGTTAACGGTCGCTATCGTCTAACCTTGTCAGAAAATTTGCCGAACTGTGAAAAATCGGATACTCTAACGTTAAACATTCAGCAGTCGGGTATTTACTTAAATGCCTCTGTATTACCGGCTAACGCTAAAGCCGATACTGATGATAAGCACTCTCTGGCAGGTATCTTCAAAAATAAACAGTTAAATTTATCTGGAAAAGTTGGTAGATCAATCCTTTGTAATATTCCTCGTCCCCAAAACGATCCTCTGAATTCAGTCACAATTCAAATGCAACTTGTTGATAAAGGTAATGTGACAGGTCAATTAAGCGTAAGTGGCATTCCACAAACTCTAAAATTTACCGCTGTGCCTGAAAAAGCTGAGGAAAAATCTCAAAAGTTATGAATTGGGGAGTGGGAAGTAGAGTTTAAAGGGCGAAGAAAACAGCAATGTGAGCGCATTGTATGGGTTTTATGGAGCAGATAAAAATAATGGATCAAGGACTAAAGACTAGGCAATTTTGCCAATGGCGCAAGCAGCTATTTAGTATCAGTCTATTAAGCTTTTGTGCAGCGATCGCCCTCGAACCTTGCACTACTGCTGTTACACCAATAGCAAAGCTAGATAAGTGGCGGTTTTCCCCAAAAACACAACAACTTGAAATCACTCTCTCAGCAGGTACAATCCCTCATTATTTCTACTTAGCCCAACCCTCTCGCCTTGTTGTCGATTTACCTAATACTAAGTTGGGTAAAGTTTCCACACAACAAAATTATTCTGGAGCAATCAAAAGTATTCGCGTTTCTCAACTGAACGAGAAGGACACACGCATTGTCTTAGATTTAGCACCAGGGATTGTTTTTAATCCCAAACAGGTACAACTGCAACCCGTTTCCCGAAAAAATTCCACTCGTTGGGTATTACGTCCGGTTAGTTATGGTAAAACTACTGCCGTGAAACCAGGAAACTCCCCATCTTCACCCAAGAAACAACCTCAAACACCATATCAACCACAACCGCCTAGCAACCTACCTGTAACCACTACTAATTTACAAGCGCCCTTACTCACAATTCCGCCTATATCAAATAACCTACCCTCAACAATTACTAATAACTCAGCACAGCCTTTTGTCACTGTACCTCCCCTAACTCCGAATACATCTTCTCAACAACCTGCTTTGATTCTTCCCCCTGCCTCTTTCTCAACTCAAACTAATAACTTGAATAACATTCCTCCTTCGGGTCTATCGGAATCTCCAGTTCCGACAAACCCCAATGTTTCCAATCCCCAGGTAATCGAGTTTGGTCAGCCCCTTCCTAAAAATAGATAGGGAGCAGGCGAAACAGGGCGACAAGAGTTAATAACCAATGCCCCATTCCCAATTCCCAATTCCCAAATCTAAAATCTATCAGTTTCTTGAGGTGTTCCAACTGCTCCAGGTTGAGCCGTAAAGAAGTTTTGAGCAGCTTCATTTTGATATATACACCTAATATCAGGTTGGCCACTGTCCAAGTTACCTGTGAATCCGAAGGTATTTAGACGATTTTTGCAATCTCTTACCTGATCGGATGTAACCAGTTTACGGTTCTCTAAAAGTGCCCAGTTATTTTGTCGAATCACGCATCCAGGACGCATACTCGGTTGGGCAACATAAACATTAAAAGGGTTGAGAGTAACAAACAGTCTAGCGTCCATCACCATCGCGCTAGCTCCGTACTGGACACAAATTTCAGGGTTTGGTGCTTTGGTATCAATAAATTCACGGGAAGCCACATTTGATGGGGCCAACGTGGTTGTAGAACTAAAAGCAATACCAATTCCAATTCCCAAAATTAACACTCCTCCCATAATTGCGATGGTGAAGAGGTTAAACATAGGGGATTGGAAAATAGAGGGTTTAGAAGTAGTAGCCGATCTACCAGTGGTTTTACGTCTCATTGTTGCTTAATCACCTTCACGTCGATTTTTTAGGGAGTGGTCTAAATTTTCTTCTCTCTTTTCAGTATGCCTAGTCTGGACTGTAATTGCCTGCAATTTTCTTTGCGATCTTCTTGTTAATTGAGAAAAATATCAAATATCTAAATTATAGTGTGTGTAAATAATGAAAAGTTTGGTAGTTATAGGATTACTATTTGATTTTTGAACCAAATTAGGTATTGTAGAGTGTGTTAGAAGAGAGTTCGTAACGCACTATTATCACGGGTTTGATGCCGTACTCTTTGCGCTCACATCCTACGGATATTTTCTCCAAATCAAACCGGATTCCTATATAAATTTAGGGTTAAGCCCTGATTACGAGCTAATATCAATTTTACATTGTTTATCATATATCTGAAAGCTTTCTGTTCGGTGCTTTTCACCAGGTAAATTGCTTGAGCATTAAATGAATTATGGCTATATAAATGAATATTTTGGTTGTCTCAAGCAGGATTTCATAATCTTTACTTAATCATTAGCATCAATTAAACATACTTATTAGTTTTCTCAACAAGTTAATTAATTAAAACAACAAAATCTTTTGTATTTTTTGTAAAGTGTGATCAAACTCCACAGCTAGCGATCAACTTTTTTGTGATATTACAACCACTCTCCACCCCGGAAACGCCAACGGAGAAAGATAATTCGCATCAGGCTTTGTGAACTAATAAAGACTGTTAGCCACACAATGCTATAGTGCAATAAAAAAACTGCTAATGGTAATTCTTCTTTAGGTAAAGGTATTGGCAAAAAACCAAACAATTTTACTCCACAAAATACAAATACTAATTCCCATATCCCTGCTAAAAGTTGATAAGCTGCGGGCCAATCCCTGTCCCAGCGAGATTTTTGCAGATAGTTATAAAGCACATCCCAACCTAAGCCAAATATGGCGACATAAGCAAGTATCCAGAAATAAACCGAGTTAGCGCCAGGGCCAATCCAACCCATTGCAAAAGGTAAAGATACGAGTACGCCCACTGTTGCAAGTAATAATAATCGAGTTTGCCAACGACCAAATAAAGTTGGTGTCATAAAATTGATGAGTTAGGAGACGCGATTAATCGCGTCTGTACAATAATTAGGAGTAGAAACCCTATTAATCTAGTCTGTTAGAGTTTTTATAGATTGATTGTAAAAGGATGTTATGTCTACTTTCGTTGAAAATTTAGCAAGATTGTGGTGCTTTTTGTGAGTATGGCAAATATAAGGATATAGGCAAATGCGAAAGCACCAACATATCTATATTATTAAGATGGTTTCAGATGATAATTAAATTGAGAATGATAAGCTGCATTGGCAAAGCTTACTGAGTGTATTGCATCCCAATTTATCACATCTTCTAACAAAGCTTGATAACCGAGTGTATTGGGATGAAGGCCATCTTCACTCAAGTGTTTGAGCCGCCAATTTTCACCACGTTCCATCCACTGCTCAAAAATATCCAAATAGGGAATCTGCCTTTTGGTACAAGCAATTCGAGTTGCTTCTTTATAGCGGTACTGATCAGTATGATTATAGTAAAAACAATCCAAAAATGGCATCTTGGTTTCATCTACTGGCACCATGCCTACAAATAACACAGGGCAGAGTTGCTGTGCTAAATCTAGCAGAGAGGCAATTTCTTTTTCAAATAGGGTGAAATCTGTGTAACTTCGCCCATCACGACGCGCTAACCGCGCTGAGTCATTCACGCCTACAGATAAAATAATCAAGTCGGGGACACGATTTCGCAGTTCACCACGATGGCGAAATTCAACTTCTAGTCTTTGTGCTACTTGTTGCGTGCGATCGCCTCTTACCCCTAAATTATAGAGAATGTGACCAGGGCTATCCGGCAACATCCACCATCGCCGTAGTTGCTCGATCCAGCCTCCCTTTTCTGGATCGCCGAATCCATAAATTAAGCTGTCCCCCAGTGCGACAATCTTCATTGGCTGAAAGTGATTTGGTGGTACAGACAGCTGCATTGAGGAAGAAGCTAGAAATGTGTGCATTTAACAACTATATTTTATATCTTTACAAGATTCTATACATTTCTATACCATAGATGGCTATACTTAATGTCTAAGCATCTATGAGTTTTCTAATTTTTGATATAGTTGCAAGGTTAATATTGTCGTAGTTGAGACTCAAAACGACTAGAGCGATCGCACCACGGATTCATGCAAAATAGCTCTCAAACTCCTATTTTATCAGTATTTTTTGCGCTTTTGTGGCATCTTATGGCAAGCTGCTTTGCATATACGTTATTCCTTAACTCGTGCGTAAGTTCTATTTATTTTAGATGTGAATAGGTGATGGTTACAATAGCTTATACTTAAGCAATTTGCCAAATAAGTGCGAGAATTAAATAGTGAAGGGCAAGTTCGCATATAGCATATATTAATATTTGCCTACAGTGCTGTAGAAACGAGAAATATCATAAAATTAATAGTTTTGATTCCTAATCAAAGGGATTTTTGGTGGAGTTTTTTTTATTGCTGGGTGAGTATTCAGAGCAATTCATCGCTTCTTCTGTGAGAACAATAGAAGGATTTACCGCACATTTTAGATAATGATTATTAGAATAAAAACGGCAGTTCTTACAGGGAAGCTTGTGTAATTTGTTGACGGTAAAAGACATTTTATTATTTAAAAATGCCCGAATTTTTTGCATGATTACGAAAAAAGCTATCCAACCAATTATAAACCCAACAGGAGATAAAGATACCGCTATATCAGGGATAGTTAATTCATGGGTTTGTGCTTGCTCGTTCTTTTCTCCACTCTTTACTACTTGATATAAATTACTATTGGCTAATATAGTTTTTTGCAAGATTTGCTCGTGATACATATTTTTTACCTTTTGCTATATGTCTTTAATGCCTTGATTTTTGAATGCTAGGTGAATAATTAGTTATTGCAGAAAATTTCAAATTTATTACTTTTCCATCGTCATTATGTTAATTAGGCTCTTGATCTGGAATATGAATATATGATTCTTGATTAAAAAATAAAAGTCAGTAACTTTTTAAAAAACTTTGATTCTACCCAATCTTCACAAATGTTTAAAATTTTCTATCTTAAAGATTTAGATATCAAGGGATGTGAGTAAAAAAGAATATATGTAAATTATGTTTGTTGATATATATTGTTTAATTCATAAGAAATTACTACATAGACTAGATTTCATTAGCAGGAATTTAATTTTAATATTTGCAAGCTTTGCAAGCTTTTAATTATAGGTTTAGCAAAATAAACCCTCAGCTATATCTGCCAATAGTTTTGCTTGTAATTTGTGAGTTATATATCCAAGGGAAGAAATTAGATAATTGAGTTAAAAATAAATATTTTTATGTTAAAATATATCCATCTAAAAATATTTATGAAATTTTCTAATAGATATTAAAGCTCAATAAGAATACACTTTGATTTTTGAATATGCTATAGGAATCATATTTGATTTCTAAAAAATCTAAGTATTTGTAGTGGACTGACACAGCTAAAATGTTGCATTAGAACTAACAGATTCCTCCTCCTCAAAAA